>DAOULD010000124.1:0-16810 GCA_034420635.1 Anaerolineae bacterium
AAGTAAGTAATGAGAATCTGAAAAAGCGACGAGGTGTAGGGGCGTTTCGCTGAAACGCCCGAAAACAGTTAGTGAAGGAACGGGCGGCACAGCGTGCCGCCCCTACAGCACACGCATTTTTTCACACGACTAACTTGGAATTACTTAGTTCCGCATAGAGACCTCATAGTGCTGTTCTTGGCATAGGATTGTGAAGGGATCGAGAGCCATGTCATCAATCCCGGCAGTTGAGACGCGCGCGATGGAAAGCGGATTGCCGACCGCGCGAAGTGGACAGCCCGCGGACAACCCGAGGCTGGACTGGTGGATGGCGATTGTAGCCTGCGCCATGATCTTCGGCCTCTTCATCGATGGCTGGGCGCACAATCATGATCGCGTCGATGACAGCTTTTTCACGCCCTGGCACGCGATCTTGTATAGCGCTTACGGCGTTTCCGCAATCACCTTGATCGCTTTTCACTTCCGCAACGTCGGCAAGGGCTTTCACTGGAGGCGGGCCTTGCCCGCCGGCTATATGCCCGCGCTAGGGGGCGCCCTGCTTTTCGCCATGGGCGGCATGGGCGATATGGTCTGGCACGGGCTATTCGGAATTGAAGAAAACATCGAGGCGCTGCTAAGCCCGACGCATCTCCTGCTCGCCGCATCCGGTCTGCTGATTATCACCGGTCCCATCCGCGCGATGTGGCAGCGCCAAAGCGAAGACAACTGGCGCAGCCTGCTGCCGGCCATCCTCGCGCTGACCATGACCGCCTCGGTCTTCACCTTCTTCATGGCCTTCGCCGCCGTCACCCCCAGGATGCACATATTGACCGGTCCCAGACCGGAGATCCATAGCTTGTACGACGCTTATGGGGTGCTGGCGCTCGTGGTGCACAGCAATATCTTGCTCGGCGTCGTTCTTTTCAGCATCCGGCGCTGGCGTTTGCCATTTGGCGTGTTCACGCTGATTTACACGGTCAATGCCCTGATGATGACCTGGATGCACCTGCGCGCAAACGCCGATTTCCTGCTGGTCATTAACGCCGCTATCGTCGGCCTGCTTTGCGATTGGCTGCTCAGCCGCAAGATCATCGAATCGACGAAGGGCTTGCGTCTGTTTTCTTGTCTGCTCCCCTTCTTTTATAGTGCGGGCGCGCTGCTTGTGATCCAAATCCTGGGCGCCGGCGCCTGGGGAAAAGGCGGCCTCTGGTGGGAGGTACACATGTGGCTGGGCGCGCCGGTCCTGGCTGGCGCATTTGGCTACGGACTGAGTTTGCTCGTCCGTCCACCCGCCTCGCCAGTTAAAATTCAAGCGTAGGCCACGTTGATTACAACCCTGCGACAGATTGTCTGCGTCCTCGCCGTCGTTTTACTCTTGACAGCCTGCCGACAGCAAAGCCTGTCTTCCAGCGACATCAGTCTCGATGTCTCTGTCAACGGGCTGCTGGTGGGACAGTCCCAAATCATCGTCAGCGTTCGCGACAAAAACGGCAATTCGATTGAAAACCCGGGCGCTATTGAATTGCGCGGCGATATGGATCACGCCGGCATGGCGCCGGTCTTCGCCAAATCGAGCGAAGCGATCAACGGCGTTTTCACCTTGCCATTTGAATGGACGATGGCTGGCGCCTGGATCCTGGAAGCCAATCTGACCTTGGATTCGGGCGAACGGGTTACAGAAAGTTTCCGCTACGAGGTCCTCTCGCAAGCCGGGGATCACCGGGCAATGGAAGGGACCAGTCACAGCGACGCGAATGGCGAATCCAGCGCTGTCTACATGCAAATCGACAACAGCGGCGCGTCAGCCGTCGCCATTGCCGCGGCCAACACTGGCGCTGCTCATCAGGTCGAGTTTCACCGCACAGTGGTCGAAGACGACATTGCGCGCATGGAAAAAGTCGAGACGCTGGTCATTCCCGCCGGCGAGAGGCTTGAGCTCCGCCCGGGCGGTTTGCACATCATGTTGCGGCAACTGAAGACCGACTTGAAACCCGGCTCCAGCATCGGTCTACACCTGGAGCTGGCATCAGGCGAGATGATCCAACTGTCTATTCCGATCTTGAACATGCTCATGGATGAAGACCAGGCGTCAACTGCGGTTGGCGACCTGGTCTTTAGCAAGCTCTGGGCGCGCCCCGCCAATGCCGGCGTCACGGGTGAGCCCGCCGACGAAGCGGCCTAGACCGGGACCAAGGAATGAACCGGCATCAGGAAATGAGACAGGATGCCGCAAGTTTTTTTCAAACTCGGCTTATAGCCCCCCAAGCCAACGCGCCAACCGGAACCCGCGCATACCCTCGGGCATCAGCGCGAGCAAAGCCGCGCCTTCTTCGGCATCCAAAGGGCGCAAGATGATGAGTATCAACGCGTACACAAGCGTTGCAATTGCCAGGACAAGTGCGCCTTGACCGAATACCATCATCATCAAGAACATGACCGCGAATGCCGCCAAGGGACGCCAGAGCAAACTGACCACCCTCAGCCCCGGCAGCGATCCGCGCAGCAGATAAATGAATGGCAGGAACAGAACCACTTCGGAAGCGATGGTAGCGATCGCCGCTGCCTGAAAGCCGTATTGCGGGATGAATATCAGATTGGCGGCGATGTTGAATATGACCGCGACCCCAAAGGCGCGCGTGATCAGCCGCTGCCGCCCCAGCGCGACCAGCACGTACTGCATCAAACTGTTCATCCAGCCGAAAGGAATGCTCCAGATCATCAATTGCAATGCGATCGCGCCGTCCGGCACATACCTGGCGCCGCCCAAGATCAGCGTCAATGGCTCAGCCAATACAGTGAATATCATGGCCAGAGGCAAGGTAATGGCGAACAGCAATTTGATGCCAAAGGCGCAACTGCGCGTTAATGCCGGGAGGTTTTCTTTTGCCTGACGCGACATCACCGGGAAGAGCGCCTGTGTGAAAAAGGCCGGCACGATGTTGATAGCCAAGAGCCACTTATAGGCTGTGCTGTATTGGGCAACGGTTTCCGCGCCTTTGATCGCTTGCAATATGACGATATCGATCTGGAAAAAGATAGTGGCCAGGAAGTGATTGAGCATCAAGGGGAAGCTCTCGCCCACCATTTCGCCGATCAAATTGCGATCTGGCAGCCGCTGAGCGATTTTGCCGATCAAGCGCCGTCCCGCCCATACAAGAACCAGTAGCGTCAAGATATTGTTGAAGATGCTGACTGTCGCCAAGCCAACGATGCCATGCCCCAGCAAGAGCGCGATAACCCCAAAGATCGCCTTGTTGACGGTTGTAATGGTGGCGATGGCCGCCGGTTTTTCCGCCTGTTCGTTAGCATAGAAGAGCGATGTCATGCCCTTGGACAAACTGGCGGGGAACAAGCCCAGGTAGAGCAAGCCGATCGCGGTCAGACCCTCCGCGCTAATGGCCTCCACCCCCGAGCTTTGCCACAGCAGCAATGCGCCAGCCAACATCGGCGCGCCGACAAGACTCAAAAACAGACGAAAGAACGACGTATTGTAGAAATAATGGCCGGCGCGGCTCGTGCGCTGAGAGGCTTCGCGGATCAGAAACAGATCCAAGCCAAAATTCGTAAAAATGTCGAACCAGACGAACAAGACCACCGCAAAACTGTAAATGCCAATCTCAAACGGTTGCAGCAGCCTGTACATCACTATGGCAAAAGCCATATCGATACCGCGATTGAACAAGTTGAGAATGATTGGCGCCAGGCTATTCCGCGCGACTTTGGCCACGCTCGACGAACCCTCAGTATTCATGCCAATATAAGCTCGCCAAAACCAGGCGCCGAATAATAGCACGGTCAAAACGACGCAGATCGTCGAAGCGAACATGCCCAGATGCACGCTTGCCGGGCTGTATACCAGCCTCACCGTCCAATGTCCCGCCGACAATTCCACCCCCTGGAAGTTCGCCAGCACCAGACGCACCGCCAACCCAAACTCCGCCGATTCTCCGCTTCCCCAGGGGCGGGCAAAGGCGCGCCAACCGGGGGCATAACTCTCGCTGATCACCAGCCAGCTCGCTTCATCCAGGCTTACGTCAACGAATTTTTCACGCGCGGTATCGCGGGAGATTGATGCCGGCTGATATTTGGGGATATGCAAGGCAGAACCGGTATTGACGAATTCGCCAAATCTGAAGCCCCCGCCCGGCTCGGCAAGCCAGCGCGGATTCCAATCGTCTTTGGCAACTGCGAAAGCCCGCGGCATAAAAGACTCGTTCTCCCAGATGGTTACCGCTTCGTCGGCGTAAACGGTCTTCCAGCCAGTCGGGGGGCTTTGCCAGTCACGCGGGGTCAAAACATAGCGGATATTAAGCAAATTGAAGAGATCGGCAGCGAGCGCAGCTTCATATCCGCCGGCATGATTCCAGTCCGGCAAGGTATAGACCGGTGATATCTGATTGTGGTCCAAAAAACGCTGTGGCTGCAGGGCGCGCATGGTCGCCACATACCTGGCGGGTATGATGCTGTCGTAACCGCGGATATCGTCCAGCCCATAGCTCATGCTCACGTTGGGACTAAGAATGGGCGGCTGCTCCGGATCAGCTTCCAGGCTGGTTATGCGAAAGTGCCTGTCCTGGCCCTGCAAGTACTCTATCGCCGGCGGCGTGAACTCCAGGAGCAGCGGATCGCTGGCAGGATTGAAACCGTAACTCGCGATGAACAAATCGATGGCGGTTATCACCAAGGCGAGAGCCATCCAGACGCGCGATCGCCAACGCGCCGCCCAGAGAAAAATCACCCCGCTGGCAAGCAAGATTACCGCCAGTACGACGAACTGCGGAAGCTGATAGCTGTAAAACATGCGTCCGTCAGCAAAAGCCCTGTCAGCGCCGGCTAATTCCGCGACGATCCTGTCAAAGACCGGCTGCAATTGTTCGAAGCTGTTGTAACTGTAGATCGCTCCGCCCAAAAGCGCGCCGCCAAGCGCCAAAATCAGCAGCCCCAGGACGCCAATCGGGAATACGGTACGGCGCCGCTCTGCCAACAGATGAAGACCAATGCCCGACATGGCCGCAATTGCCATAGTCAGTATGTACACCCATCGAAAAGGTGAATTCAACTGATTCATGCCTGGCAGGTTAAATACAAAAGCATAAGTTGGCGCCCCGAACATGAAAGAGAGCGCCGACAACGCGATCAATGCCAAAGCGACGACGATTCCAGCGAATTGCCAGCGTCTTATGCCAGCGAAAAACGCGTAAGCCGCAAGGATCAAGGGCAATATACCCAGGTAAAGCGCGCTTTCCACATAGTTCTTGATGCTCCAATTGATGTAATCAATGGATTGCCCGGCGGCGTTCCTCAAGTCGCTGACGCGTTCCATGGTGAATACGTCGACATAACTATGGTGGGTGGGGTTGCCGTAGAAGTTTGGAAGCAGAAACTGTAATATGTCGCGCGGCTTAAGCGCATAATCCAACACCGCCTCGAGGCTGTCGCGTTCGGCGCGCCAATTGGTCCCCGCGAATTCGACCAAGGGCGCCAACTGCAGCCCGGCCAAACCGATCCCCAACAGCACGATCAATAGCAACCAGATCGCATTCTTCACTGCCCAGCGAAAGGGAACGGCTCCATCGGTTTTCCAACGTCTAGCAAGCTCATAGAGCAGACGCAAACCCGCATAGACCGACGTGGTCATCATCGTATATATGGAAACTTCAATGTGCCCGGCGAGGATATTGCAGGCAATCGCAACCGCCCCAATCACAACCCAGGGAATTGCGGTGCCGCGGAAGATCCACAAGGCGCGGCCACGCAGGATGTTCTCGACCATCCAAAGAGCCAGCGGCAACCAGACGGCGGCAGCGGCCACCATGGGGAAGAGCGCGCTCGCGATCAGGAATCCCGACAACTGATAGACCAAGCCCGCCAGCGTCGCGCCAAAGCGATTGCTGCCCAAACTCCGCAAGTAACCAGCCATGAATATGCCAGCCATCCAGAGGCTAAGCACGATGAACCAGCCGTAAGCGCTGCTCAAGGGCAGCACATAATAAATAATGCTGAGCGGATACAAAGCGGAATGCTGCCCCGCCGCCCAGAAAGGCACACCGGCAAAGAGATGCGGGTTCCAAAGGGGGATTTCCCCTTGAGAGATCTGCTCCCGGATGAATGACTTCCATTGGTAATTCTGCAGCACCATGTCCGAGATCAAGTGATTGTGCGGCACGGCGGGCGCGCCGACGACTTCGCGGTAGGCGGCGTGCGGCAGAAACTGATAGAGATTCTCAGTTGGCAGCAGCGTACGGTCGCCTAAAGTTTGCTGATGGAACATCAGCAGCGGAAATACCAACAAGAATACGATCAGGCTCAGATCCGGAAGGATGCGGCGCCACAGGTCCCTTGTCATCAAATAAATTCGGAACTCCGTCTTCAACTGCTGCGCTACTCCAATTGAAGCAACGACTGTCTGTTATACACAGGCGCGTTAATATGCGCCAGCCAGAGGAATTGCCACATGGATATCCCAAGTTTCTGTCATTATATCCCAAAAAACAGAGCCTATATCCCTTGCGCGCCTTCAGAATCGGCATACAATGAAAGACGTTCGACCCGCTGCGGCAGGCGATTTTGCAGCGAAACACGTCTCAGGAATCCGTTTTTTCTCGTCACGCCAATCCCACCGTCATTTAACGAGAGCCGAGTCATCGAACATTTTTCTGGCTGAATTAGTTCGACTGTTTGGAACAGACCCATGGCGGACAGCCTATTTGACAGCCGCTACCGCTACAATTTCATTTATCCGCGCGGACGCTCCGGCGAGACTTTGCGCGCGGTGGACACAGCGACTGACGACCGTCCCGTAGTGATTAAGCGGCCCGCGCCCAACGACGCGCCACCCATCCGCGCCGGCCAAGAAGTCAGCATCATCAACGAACGCGAAGCGCTATCCCGCCTCGCCGGCCATCCAACTTTAACTGAACTGGTCGGCAGCGGGCAATTCTTCGTCGGCGGCATCCCGCACCAATACATCGTGATGGAACGGGCGGAAGGCATTATCGTCGCCGATGAAGTCGTCCGGCTTGCCGCGCAAAACGAACGCCTGCCAGAACTGGAAATGCTGGAAATTGTCGACAGACTCATCCACCTGTTGCAAGCCGCGCACGATAAAGACATCGTCTATAACGATGTCGATGCCAAGCATCTCTTTTGGAATCGAGAAAATTATACGCTCAAGGTAATTGATTGGGGCAATGCGGTTTTCCTTGAGGGCGATGAAGCAACGTCGCAAGGTATCAGCCGCCAGACCGACATTTTCCAAGTCGGAGAGTTACTGTATTTCATCTTGTCTGGCGGACACAGAGTAGATGCCCCGCGCGATGCCGGGCACGATTTCAGGCTGGACTTTCATCAAGATGCCCAGAATGTCAACCAACGGCTGCAAGAAATCGTCAGTAAAGCCGTACATCCCAATCTTCGCTTTCGCTATACGTCGTTGAAAGCGCTAAACGCCGATCTGTCACGTTACCGCACTCCCTTGGAACACGTTCGCAACGCGATCGTATCCCGTACTATTACCAGGCTCAAGAACCCCAATCTCAGCCGCAACGAACTGCTTACGCTGAAAAACCAACTTGAATCGGCGATTCGTCAAAACCCCGCCTATCCGGTCGCCCGCTCCACCCACTCGGACATTGTTGACCGCCTGCGCGATCTGGAGGTCTCTGCCGATCTGGATGCCGTAAAAATATACATGGGCAACGGCAACTGGTCCCGGGCGGCGGAGTTGCTCAACGACATGCGCGAGCGCGCTGGAACCAAGACCTCCGGCATTGTGCGCCTTCTGCTGGATTGGTGCATGCTTTTGATTGATGCACAACTGGACGAGATTCCAGCCGCCATCCCGGAAAGCACAATGTTGCTCTTCGAGTACAAGCCCGATAAAGCAGCTAATGTGCTGATGGTCGACCGCCCGGACGCCATAAGCGCGCGCGAGTTGCAGTGGCAATTGGCAGAGCGCATTTCCGCGCGCTTTTCCGAAGTCTTGCTGTTGCGGCCCAGTATCAGTCGGCTGGACAACGCTGTTTGTCAACTGGGCGCCGAGGGCATCCCGGTAGAGGAGTTAAGCGCCATATTACGCAGCATCGTTCGCATCCTGGATCAGACCGAGGAAATGGACAAACCCGGCGCTGCTGAATTGCGCGATATCTATGGCGAGGTGGTCGAGAGCATAAGTTCGCTCAGCTCGAAGCTGCAAACGCTCAGCCTGCAGCACGAATTCTCCGAACGCCGTCTGCCGCTGAATGCGCTGACTCGCGCTCTCAACGCCGCCATGGCGCTCGCGGACAATATGCACGTCATCGGCAAGCAAGCCGCGAACAACCCGCGCGATGCGCTCACTGCTCTCGATGCCAGCCGCGCCATTGACCCGCCTAATCCGGTCTGGGACCAGATCGAGGATTCACTCAGCCACCTTTATGAGATCCTTCAAACCAGTCAAACCTTCGTACCGGCAGTTGACGGTTCCGATTTATCCAAATGGTTGGGGGAAAAGCACGACGAACTCGCGCCATTCTCCAAAGATCTCTTTGACAACATGCTGAGCGAAATGCTGGAAAACATCCAAGCTGCCCAAGCAGCCTGGCAACGCTATCAAGATGTCATCGTCGCCGGCAACAAGAACGAAGCGCTCAATGTCTTGGCCGCAGCCGCGAAATCGGTCTCTACCATCAGCCCGACGCTCTCCAGTTGGTTTGATCAGCTTTATAGCGTGATAGAAGGCGCCAATTATGTGGAACGCCATTCCGTTCCGGGCCATCTGGGACGGACGCTGGCCGATGGATGGGCGGCCTTTGACAATGGGCAATTGGCGGATGCGGAACGCCTCGGCCAGCAAGCGATAGAAATCGCGCGCAGCGACAACGAGCAAGCGATCGCCGACCGCCTCTTTAGGCTGTCCCATATCCTGCGTGAATGGGTCGAGCGCAACGGCGTCGAAAGCGAAAGCCGTACGCAAAAGGCGCTGCTGGATATCGAACACCTCTACACAGAAGAAGAAGACCAAGCCATTGGCGACTTCGCCAGCCAAATGCCCAGTACAGACACATACCTCAAAGCGATGGGCCAGGGTCTCGTACAAGCCTTCGGCAATAGCAACACCGCGTCGCTGCGCATACTCTTCGCTCAATATGTGCTTTGCGGCGTCCTGGACGCTCATGATGGCATCATTGAAGACGCGCGCTTCTGGCGGGCGGCGGCGGACCGCGCCTTGCCCGAGTCGGAAGATCGTCAACCCGCCATGCGCAAATTGGATGAATTCATAGAGCGGCGCCAGGCATTGTTGGAGGCGCAGAGCCTGCTTGATTCCGTGAACGACAAAAGAGCGCTCGAGCAAATCGACGAGATCGTTAAACAACTTGAAGAAAACCCGCAGGAGCGTTTGCTGGCGCCCGGCGTTCACAGTCTGCGAACGCTGGAAGCGGCAGTACAGGACTGGGCAAGCGCCGAGTTCCGCGCGGCCGGGGGCAAGATTGAGGCTGTGCTGCGCGCGATCACAGAAACCGAGTCCAACGCGAACATTGCGCTAACTGGCTATCGCGACTGGATGATGGAATTGCAGAAGGCGCTAGCGGAGTTGAGCGTCAAACGACGTGGCTTGCTGCAAGATATAGACCGCCAATCCGACGAACCGCAAGCGACGATACGAGAGGCCATCCATACCCAGGCGAAATTGACAGACGAGTTGCTGGGGCAGCCGCATGCGCAAACCATGCTGTCCTGGCGTGATACCTACGAGCAATTCCTGGACATCTACACCAGCAACATGCGCCGCAGCCAAAAGCTCGACGACATGAACGAATTGTTCAAAGCGCTGTTTATCGAACGCAATCCGGCTTATGCTCTCTTCCGCCATTGGTATCGCCTGGTCGAAAGCTCGCCCGAAGAGCCCGAAGCCGAGACCGAGACCTTGCTGGACGCGGATGATGAAGCTTCGTCAGAAGCCGTCGCCGAGGCGGAACCAGCTGTCGCGGATCTGCCCGCCGCCATACCCAATGGCAAGCGCGCCGGCATGAGCCGACTGCTCTTCAACATGGCCGCAGTTGTCGGCGTCGTCCTGGTTGTCGGCGGCTTGATTTCGCTGTCCGCCGATGGCAATCTCGAAAGTCTCCTGGCAGATATAGCCCCGAACCCCGCCGAGACCGCTTTGCCAACCAAAACTGTGCCGGCGGTTACCGTCGTCGTTCAAGCGGCGATAGATAGGTCCGGCGAAGAGAAGGACAAAAGCGAATCAGACGAAGCGAACGCTGATACAGGGGCGGCGTTGGCGGTATCGGATCCACAGGACGCGCCGGCTAGCGACGACGACGTTGAGAAGCAGAACGATGTCGCGCCTGCCAAAACTGAGCTGCCGGAGCCCACCGACATACCGAAGCCAACAGCGACGGATCTGCCGACCGCCACACCACTGCCCACGCAGACGCCCTTGCCTACCTTGACTCCCACGCCCCCATTGCCGCCGGAAGGACTTCGTGGCGCGCAAAGCCTGCTCGATCTATACCACAGCTCGCTCGCCTCGCCCTTCTGGAACGAAGAACGCTTCTCATCGCAAGACGGGTCCTGGCGGCTCGGCATCGCTAGCCAGACTGACGGCGAAACCGCCTTCCATTTCCCGCCGCCGGATCTGCTCGACAGCCGGTACGGCAACCAAGCGCCACGACGGATCAGCCGCATAGAAGCCGATCTAACGTTGCGCAGCTTCAACCCGGCTGTAGTCAGCGGCGAAGACGTATACTTTGGCATCCTGTTCCAAAGCACGAGCGGGGGAGAAAACGCCGGGATTCAAGTGCAGGCCATCGGCCCCAACGCGATCAACCTCGCGCTCTATGCCAATAACCAAGCGGATTTCGTCAGCCAACGCTCGGTCAACGCCGTCATCGCGCGCTTGCGCCTGGACCGCGATCCCCTCACGGGTATCATCTTCGCCTATTTCAATGATTCGCAGATTGGAGCGGGCATTCCCTTTGTCGCGCCCGACGCGGAAGTGGTGCCGGTCATCTTCGTCAAAGACGGCGGCGTCGTCGTTGGCGTTTCTTCCTGGAGCATCACCCTGGCCTAGGAAACCTCCCAGAAACAAAAGACGCGCCTACCAAATGTTCTTTGTATTCCAGCCGCTCGGCGCACAACCGGCGAAAAAGTCCCGGGAATGTCGCGTTCACGCAAAATAATAAGCCTCCTCATCGCATGAGCGACGCGGTTTATTCAAAGAGAAGCCTTGAATGGAGGGGCGCAGGACCGACTTAAATCATTCATAAAAGGTGTGAAAGTAGAAAGAAATTCGTTCGAATTGCAAAAAGCGACTAAACAGTCGCGCTTATTAGCACAAATGTGCTATTATTAGCGCGTATCATCAAACGAGAAGTGAAAGGAAGAAGAGCATTGAAGGATTACTGAGGACGCGCTTGTGTCCTGTGAATTGGCTTGCGACAGGGCAAATCCACAGGACAGTTTCACAAAGTATTTGATGTTTAGCAGCGCAAAGCTAGCAATTTACCGAGTAACAATCAGTACACAAACCAAAACACAAAAAGGAGAAAGAAATCATGGCATTGTCAGGAGATCACGTCATCGTAAAGATGGACGACAGCAGCGGTACCTTGCGGACATTCACGGATGGGGACATCCGCAGCATCGACCTGGGACTGACCTACGACCAGTTTGATGTCACTGGCTTCGGCGACGAGGCACATCAGTATATCAACGGGCAGTTGCGGGCGCCGGTGACGATTCAGGGTTATCTGACGACCGACGGCGTTAGCAGCACGCACACGGTCATCCAGGGCGCGTTCGCGGCCGGGAGCCAGGTCTCGCTGGAGGTGCAGGTGGGCGAGAACGCGGCGCCGACGCGGAACGATCCCAAGTACAGCGGAGAGTTCCTGGTGTCGAGCTACCGTCCGCAGATCACGACTGGTGGGGCGGTGATGTTCACTGCGACCTTGCAGCCGGCGACGGGCACTGCGCCGACTTGGGGCGTGGTCTAGTCAGCGGGTTATCGTAATCCGGTTGGGGGGCTGCGCAGCAGCTTGTGACAGGGCAAGCCCAAAAGGGAGCGATTCGCTGGAATCGCCCCCTTTTAGCCACGCCGCGCATCACGCTTCTACAGTTTCTACCTTGCCTTCCGTCAATGCCTGATCAGACCCGTTTGCGCCGTCGGCGGCGCTCGCCATCCCGCTCATCGTCGCCATCATATTCTGGACCATGCCGGTCAGTTCCATCGGCAGCACGAACTTGGTAGACGGGCTGCTGCCGACATTTTGCAGCATTTCCATATATTGCAGCGCCATCGTCTTGTTATCGACACCGCGCGCCTGCTCGTATATGGCATGCAGGGCCGCGGCATAACCCTCCGCCCGCAAAAGTTGCGCCTGTCGCTCGCCCTCCGCGCGCAGAATCTGTGACTGCTGTTGACCCTCCGCTTCCAGAATCGCCGACTGCTTGTTGCCCTCGGCGCGCTCAATGGCAGCCTGCCGCTCGCCCTCCGCCAGGATCACCTCGGCGCGGCGATCGCGCTCGGCGCTCATCTGTCGGTTCATCGATTCCTGAATCGCTCTCGGCGGATCAATCTCGCGGATTTCCACCGTGGTGATCTTGATGCCCCAGCGCTCGGTGGTCTCGTCCAGTTTGACGCGCAGCACGTCGTTGATCTGTTCGCGGCGCGACAAGACATCGTCGAGAACGATGTCGCCGATGACCGCGCGCAAGGTGGTAATGGCGATATTGGTCGTCGCCTCAACGACATCCTTGACCTTGGTGGTCGACAACTCTGGATCAGTAATCCGGAAGTAAACCAGGAAGTCGATGCCGATCGACGCATTGTCCTTGGTAATGGCGGTCTGTTTTTCAATATCAAAAAACCGCTCGCGCATATCAACTTTCAGCGCCTGCTCGACGAAAGGTATGACAAAGGTCAAGCCGGGACCGCGGACCGTGCGGAAGCGACCAATGAAAAAGATCACCAGCCGTTCGTATTCCTTGACCGCGCGGATGGCGCTCCGCAAGATCCCAAATATGACCAGCAGCAGGACAACCAGAATGACCGCTTGCCCGCCCGACTGCAGCGCCTGTGTTAAACCGTCAACATTCATCACTTCTCTCCTTAGACTATCTTGTCTCGATTTACTCTCAATGATTCACGCGCCTTCATCAGAAGCGCTCCGTTTGGCTTTTTCCACTTGCAGCTCCAGCCCATCCCGTTGCGTTACCACCACTTCCGCGCCGCTTTCCAGCCGCGACCGGCTGCGCGCCGTCCACAATTCGCCGTTGACATGCACGGTAAGCCGATCCTCCATCCTACCCATCACGCGCCCCCGCGCGCCAACCAGGAATTCATCCTTCTGTGTCGACGAAAACTCGCGCTGCTGCCGTAATATCGCCCGCAATATGCCGCGGTGATACAGCCAAGCCAAGACCACGCCCAAGATGATGAGCGCTGGCGACACCGACAGGTCGGCAAAAAGAAAAAAACTCGCGACAACCTGAACCGCCAGTCCGCCGATGGCAAAAGGCTCCCACTCCGACTTTAACAGCGGCAGCAAGAAAAATAACGCCGCCCCGACGATAATCGCGACCACGGCAATCCAGTTCACGGCAAGGGCGCTCAACAAATACAGCGTGCCGAGGATCAAAGCAGCCCCCGCAAATTCTGCAACGCCCGTGCCGGGTATATAGGTGCCGGTGGCGCTAACCCATAGCCCAGCCATCAACAACAAATAAATGAGATTGGGATCTTGAAGCATGTCCATAATGCGTCCTTTAGTCCGCCATGGCGGCGATAATCAAGATTATCGCGAAGAAAATAAAGCCGAATATACCCACTCTAAGGGTCAACGAAAGCAACGCGGATAGCGTTGCGAAGATCAGCCCGCGGAAAAGAAAGGCCAGAATCAAAAGCGCCAAACAACCCATTACTGCCTCCGCAAAATATATCTATATCCAGTATAAAACGGAAAATGACGCTTGCTGCCCCCAATTAATGAGGGACTCAAGCGACTATCAACTATCCGGCGCGCGAGATACGATACACTATGTAGCGATTCTGCTCATAATCAACGGATAATACGAAGCCAGCGGTTTCCAAAGCCGCAACCCAATCCTCATGTCCGAGATCGACAAGCGCCACCAGATAACGATCGCCGAACTCAGCCAGCGCCAAAGCGCCTTCGGCCAGCGTTTCCGCTGTCGGAAAATGTACGCGGCGTTTGTTGTTCCACTGCCCTAGGTAATATCCCAATTCCCAGCCCAGCCAGGGATCATAAATCACCGTCGCCACCGGCTTGCTGTTGAGATAGCGCGCCAGGTCGTCAATGCCATCATGCCGGCCGCGATCCCCTCCCAGCGGCAGTCCATTGCTCAAGGACCAAAAGGCGACTAATACGAGTACAATCGCCAAAGCAAGAGAGGAGCCTTTCCACATGCGGTCTCGCTGCGGCAGCCCCGGCAAATGACTGCTCACGACAAGGATCAAGGGCGGCAAGACCAGCAACAAGTAGCGATCATACTGATTGAAATCGAGTACGCTGTGCAAGGCAATGTAGGCGATCGAATAAAGCAAATAGATTGGCGCGCGGCTCTCCTTCTGGCGCGCAGCCCCGACGACGAAAGAACCCAATACCGCTAGCCCCAGCAGCGACGCTGTCACGACCGGCGGACCCAGCAGCCAGAGGCTCAAGCGCGCCCATTCCACCAGTCGACCCGGCCATCCTGCGGGATCGGCAATCCATTGCGACGGCATATTATTGACTGATCCCAGCAAAAATACGCTGGTCTCCGGGCGCGCCGCATCCCATACAAGCAGCAACAATGATAGCAGCCCCAGCGATAGCGCCAAACGAATGACCGAAGCGCGTCTCGCCCGCTTGGCCATGAGCAGCAATACGACCAAAGGCAGAAGTAATAGCGCCTGCTGTTTGCACCAAAACGCCAGACCCAGCGCCAATCCAGCCTTGCTATATCCTTGAAATTCCAACCAGTACAAAGCCAGCACCGAGAAAAACAGCAATCCCATATCGGTGAAAGCGGTGGCGCCAAAGGCCAGGACATAGGGTGACAACGCTGTCAACAGCCCCGCTGCCAGCGCGACAGCTTCATCGTTAAAGGCGGCCCAGGACAGGCGCATCATCAATCCAGCGAGCAAGATCGCCATTATGACATTGGGCAAGCGCGCGGCGAACTCGCCTAGGAGCGGGTCCAGGCGCAATACGCCCTTGTCATCGGCAACCACGCCTGTCGCTACCATGCTGATCGCGCTGAAATAAATGGTGAGCGGCGGTTTGTCCAGCGCGCCCGGCAACAGCCAGTCGCCGTTGACCGCGGTGCCGCGCGCGTAGGTCATGAAGCTGGCTTCATCGGGATGGAAGCGGATATCGCGCCCCAGTTGATGAAATTGCAGCACGCCCGCCAGGAGAACAATCAATAATCGAGCGCGCAAGCTATTCATTGCCCCGGTGGTCAATCATTTGCGCAGGATGGCGCTCAGCCATAGCGCTTTCGCAGGTATTCCAGCACGACGCGATCAATAGAGCGCCGATTCTCCTCCAGCGTCCAACGCATTTCCAGGTTCTCGTTACCGATCAGCATCCAGAAGACCTGCTGACAAACTTCATCCCACAAGCCATTGATCTCGCCCGTCATATATCCCTGGGCGATCATAATCGTTTGTAATTCGCGGGCGATCGCGTCGTCTATCGGCAAGAGATCTTCCGCCTTCGCCGATTGATAATACAAATGATGCAATTGCACGAGGTCCATCAGCGCCAAAACGGGTTCCGGCGCGTCATCAACGCGCAAGTCCAAATAGCGATCGTTATCAGCCCCATAGCCGCCGTTCACGCGCACCACGTGGATTGCCGCCGACTGCTTGCCTCGGCGGTCTCCACCGGCGACTTCCCCAGCGCGCAGCGCTCTCACCAGGCGATCCGCCAATTCACCTTCCGACGTGAGAAATCCACTTGCCATCGCTTCGATAACAGCTTCGCCCGCCAGCAGATTGCCCTGTACGCTAAAGCCATTGCCAGTCTTGTGCCCAGCCCAGTCGTGACAGTCGCTGCCGGTATGCGCCGCGACGCGCCCCTGCGCGTCAACCATCGCTACCTGTCGAACCTTCCCTTGCTCATCCGCCGCCAGAAGCGACTCCAATGCCTCGGGCGCAGAAGCCCCTTTTTCCAGCAAATCCAAGCCATCAGGACCATAGCCGATTTTGGCGTAGGACTGCGTCGCCACCGCCCCGGCGCCTGCCCGCGCCCAGGGCACCACCGCTCCCACAGCCGGGAACTTGCTGGCCACCGCAACGCCCCAAGCCTCTTCGTCTTCCGCATACGCCACTATCGAGAAGGTATTGATATTCATCGCAACCTCAGATCTCCGATGAGATTCGAATTATAGCAAACTTTGTCCCGCCATCGGCAACTGACCGAAATCGAGCAAACTACTCTTTTAACAAAGCTCCCTCGCCCCTCGAAAGTCTTTCATAACATCGAAAAAAGAGGTCTTTTGCGGCACAATACCTTAGTTCAACTATTAGGCTCATCACGATTCAAGGAATGCTCATGGAAACTCGCATCTTGGGACGCACCGGATTGAAGGTATCGGTCATGGGGCTCGGGGCCGGCGGACCCAGCCGCCTCGGTCAAAGGGACGAGCTCAAAAGTGAAGCCGAATCCGTCTCCCTCGTGCTCCAAGCCCTGGACGCCGGTATCAACTTCATCGACACGGCGGAAGCATACCGCACCGAAGACATCATCGGCAAGGCGGTCGCCCAACGCGATCGCGCTTCGATCATCATTTCCACCAAAAAGCGCCTTGGCGGGACAACCATCACCAGAGCGGAGCTTCGCGCAGG
>DAOULD010000125.1:0-53636 GCA_034420635.1 Anaerolineae bacterium
TGACAAGTCACTATCCCTTTTGTTACGCAGATTCAGAGGAGTTTTGCCTTGTAATAAAACTTAAACTTTGTGTTCTTCGTGTCTTTGTGGTGAAAAAAATTTGAAGCGATTGCCCTGGGATTTCCCTGTATGCGAGCTCAATATGGGGGGATTCACCACAGAGGCGCAGAGTTCACAGAGGGGACTGTTTCGGGCGACCTGGCAGGTCGCCTCTACTGGTATATACTTAGACTGTAGATTCTATAGCGCATTTTCGGGCGACCAAAGTGTCGACGCTACCGATTTCGGTGTGAATATGGATGGGATGTGGCAGGTCAAATACCAAGGAGCGAAGCCATGAGATATATTGTCGTTTTATTGATTATCTTGTTTAGCGCTGTTTCGGTCTTCGCGCATGGGGACGAGACGCATGGCGAAGACGAAGCTGAGGCGGCTGACTTCAGCGCTGTCGCCGTGCCGGAGAATCCCACTTATCACCAGCATGTTCGTCCCATTCTGGAAGCAAGCTGCGTCGCCTGTCATTCCGAAGGTCAGATCGCCGCTTACGCGCCCTTAACCAGCCAGGATGACGTGATATTTTTCGCCGAAGACATCGCCTTCCACGTCGCCGCGCGCATCATGCCGCCCTGGATGCCCTCTTCATTGAATATTCCCTTGGAGAACGACCGCAGCCTTTCCGACGAGGAAATCGCTACCATCGTCGCCTGGGCCGAGGGCGGCGCCCAACTCGGCGACGAGGAAAGCTACGAGCCGCCAGCGGCCACATATGCTTTCCCCGATGTTCGCGCTGATCTGACGCTGCAACTTGCCGAGCCTTATGTGCCGAACGAGGATGCGCAAGACGACTATCGCTGTTTCGCGTTCCCGCTGGAGATCGAGTCGCCGCAGTTCATCACCGCCTACGAATTCATCCCCGACGTGGCGAAGATGGCGCATCACAATATCATTTACCTGTTTGATGAAGCGGCGAGCCGCGAAATTCAAAGGCGCGACTATGCCGATGGGCGGCCGGGCTGGTCCTGTTATGGGGGACCAGGCATTTCGACCGGGGGCGAGGGGATTGGCGGCTGGGCGCCGGGCGCGTCACCGGTCTTGTTCCCGCAAGGCGCTGGCTTCCTGATCCAACCTGGCCAGCAAATTGTCGTAGAAATGCACTACAACCTGTGGACCACCCGTGAGCCAGACCGCAGCCAAGTCATCTTGCAATTGGAATCCGCCGAGAGCGAGTACGCTGAGCTGTTGGAATTGCCGCTGGTCGCTCCTGTCGAAATTCCCTGTCCGGCTGGCGTTACGGGTCCCCAATGCGAACGGGAGGCAGCCATCGAGCGGGTGGCCGAACTTTATGGGGAAGACGCGCGCTATACCCCTGATTATCTATTGCGCGAGTGCGATCAAAGCTTGGCGGACTATGCCGAAAACAGCGGTGAAATCGCGCTAGGTTCTTGCGATTTTCCGGTTACATGGTCGCTGACCCTCTACAGTGTTTCGGGCCACATGCACGAATTGGGACGCAGCTTCCGCCTGGAGTTGAACCCGGAAAGCGAAGAGCCGCTGCTGCTGCTGGATATTCCGCGTTGGGATTTCCACTGGCAAGGTCATTACACTTTTGTCGAGCCGGTGCAGCTCGCTTATGGCGATGTCCTGCGGATGACCTGTACCTGGGACAACAGACTGTCGGATGATCCACGTTATGTGGTTTGGGGCGAAGGCACGGCCGACGAGATGTGCTTTGGGTCGATGACGGCGCTGAAGCCATAGTACCTGGAACGCTAGTTCCCGAAGAGGTTCATCATATAGTCGGTGGAGATGCCCTGGTTTTCCAGGTGCGTCTTGAGCTTGCGCCGGGCGTCGTGGATCAGCTTGTAAAGCGCGTTGCGATTGCTGCCCATGCGCTCGGCCAGCACGTCCATGGGAATGCCCTTTAGGGCAACAGCGACCAGCGCTTGATACTGCCGTTCGGTCAAGGATTCTTTCAGCGCCAACTCGATTTTCTCGAGCACGTCGTCGCGCTCGGCGACTTTTTCCGGCGTGGGCGGGGGCGGCGAGGCCAAGCGACTCGCCGACGGCAGCAATTCGCCATCCGCCGTCAATTCGTCCAGGCTGAAGTCCTTGTAGCGCGCGCGGCGCAAATCGCTGATAGCCAGGCGCACCGCTATCTTATTGGCCCAGGTTGTGAAGCGGCTTTCGCCGCGAAAATTATCCAGGTTGTCCATCACGCGCAGGGTGGCGTCTTGCGCCAGATCTTCCGCCATTTGCGCCAATTCCTGCGCCGCCAATCCTCGCAGGTCGCTGCGGTCCTGGCTGAGGTAAAAGTAGATGCTGCGCTGCAAGCGCGTCCGCAGTTCTTCCAGCGCGTCGGTTTGCGCGGCGTCGCCCGCTCCGCGCAGCGCCGCGATCCATTGCTCGTTTGTGCGGCCTGTCATACAATTCCGTTCGGTGGCTGAGCCCTATTGTCGCGCTCATGATAGCGGATTATCATAGTTTATTCACTGGCGGAACGGTGAAAATCGCGCGATCCAAAACCGCGAATGGCCATTTTCTGAGATGGTCCGACGGCAAATCGAAGGGATTTATCACCTTTTGCCGAGCAAGTGGGTCTATAGTAGTAGTGAAGAGGCAGAGCCACAAAGCAGCTATCGAGAACGGAGTCTCAACCATGAGCAATCGACCCGATCCGCCCCGTCACGTGACCGAAGGCGGCAGGGATAACAAGAAGAACCAGGACGGCAACAAATCGCCCTTTGGCAACCCCAATGCGCAACGCATGTGGATCATCTTCGGCATTATCGCGCTGGTGATATTTTTGCTCGTCTTCAACGGGCGCGGCGGTCCCAGCTTTACCAGCAGCTTGCCCATAAACGAGTTGGCCTCGCATATTCGACAGGGCCGCGTCGAACGCATCGTCGAGCGCGGCGGCCACGACCTCTTTGTCACCTACACCGATGGCACGACGCAAACCGCCTATAAGGATTCATCGTCCAGCTTCTATGAATTGATGGAGGCCCTGGACGTGTCGGGCGCGGCTTTGGAAAACCTGACCTTTGTGGCGCAGCCGGGGGACAATTCGCAGCAGATCATCTTCCAGATCCTGCTCGGTGTGGTGCCGATTCTGATCATCGTCTGGTTCCTGTGGCGCATGATGCGTTCAATGCGCGCTGGCCAAGACCAGGCGATGAGTTTTGGACGGAGCAAGCCCCGGGTCTCGCGCGATATGGAACGCCCTCAAGTGACATTCACTGATGTGGCGGGCGCGGAAGAAGCCAAGGAAGACCTGCAAGAGATTGTCGAGTTTTTGAAGGAACCCGAGAAGTTCATTCGTCTGGGGGCGCGCGTTCCCAAGGGCGTGCTGATGGTCGGCCCGCCAGGCACCGGCAAGACCCTGATGGCGCGCGCTGTGGCGGGGGAAGCGGGCGTGCCGTTTTTCAGCATATCCGGCTCGGAATTCGTCGAGATGTTCGTTGGCGTGGGCGCCAGCCGCGTCCGCGACCTGTTCGAGCGCGCCAAAGCGGAGGCGCCCGCGATCGTCTTCGTTGACGAGATTGACGCCGTGGGCCGGCATCGTGGCGCTGGCTTGGGCGGCGGGCACGACGAGCGCGAACAGACCCTGAACCAGATCCTGGTCGAGATGGACGGCTTCGACAACGACACGAATATCATCATCATAGCCGCCACCAACCGCCCCGATATCCTGGATCCGGCGCTGCTGCGCCCGGGCCGTTTCGACCGCAAGGTGGTCATGGACAACCCCGACGTCAAGGGCCGGCAGGACATTTTGAAAGTGCATTCGCGCGGCAAGCCGCTGGGGGCGGATGTCGATGTGGAAGCCTTAGCCAAGATCACGGCCGGTTTCTCGGGCGCGGACCTGGAGAATCTGGTGAACGAGGCGGCGATCCTGGCCGCCCGGCGCAATAAAAAGTCGATCGGCATGGGCGAGATGCAAGAATCAATGGAGCGCGTGGTCATGGGACCGGAACGCCGTAGCCGCGTCATCACGCCGGAAGAGAAAGAAAAAGTCGCCTATCACGAAGCGGGGCACGCCCTGCTCTTCCACCTCCTGGAAAATACCAGCCCGGTGCACAAGATCACGATCGTATCGCGCGGGCGCGCCGGCGGCTATGTGATGCCCCTGCCCTCCGGCGACGATATGCTGGTCACGCGCGAGAAGTTCGAGGATGATATCGTGGCTGCCATGGGCGGTCGGGCCGCGGAAGAGATCATCTTCAACCAGTTCACCACCGGCGCCAGCAACGACCTGCAGCAAGCCACGCGCATGGCGCGAGCTATGGTGACGCAATTCGGCATGAGCGACCTGCTGGGTCCACGCTCTTATGGCAACGGGCAGGGCGCCGTCTTCCTGGGACGCGAGATCGCCGAGCAGCGCGATTACAGCGAGCACTACGCGCAGCAGATCGACGATGAGGTCAAGCGCATCTTGCAGAGCGCGTATCAGCGGGCGAAAGATATTTTACTGGATCAGCGCGACAAGATGGAAGAACTGGTCGAGATTCTGATCGAGCGCGAGACGCTCAACGCAGACGAGTTCGTTGAGATTGTGGATGGTCCGGCGGTTGCGCCGGCGACGTGATCCCCACCGTACATCATTGGTGCCAGGGCGAGCCGGCGGCTCGCCTTATTGTGTTACTCGGACTGTCGTAACTGGCTCCACCATGATACAATCCTGCCTCGGCTTACCGGCCCGCACAAGTTTTCACTCGCATGACACATAGGCGGGAGCCTCGTTTGGCACAAAATTCGCTTAGCAAAGACAAATTTCAATACGATATTTTTCTCTCTCACGCTTCAGAAGATAAAGATGACGTCGCGCGACCGCTGGCTGTATTGCTCCAAGAGCGTGGGCTACGTGTCTGGTTTGATGAATTCGAATTCAGAATCGGCGACAATATTATCGAAAAGTTGAATAAAGGAATCAATGCAAGTCGATTCGGAACAGTTGTTTTGTCTAAGGCTTTTATTGACCTAGCCAAACACTGGACAAAGCACGAGCTCAACACCCTTGAATTTCTGTGGGTGACCGAGAACAGAATAATGTTTCCGGTTTGGCACAATATCACTGTGCTAGAGATTCGTGAATTCCGCGCCTCGTTGGCGAATATATTTGGCCTAAGTACTGCCGCCTACACACTTGAGGAAATCGCAAATGAGATTCATGAGGTCATTATTGATTTTGATGCAAAAGAGTTTGGAATCGGCGAACATTGAGATTCTCGTCATAGGACGCTATGACAAATCTAAGGCATTGCCACCGTCAAGCGGTTACACAATGTCAAACGCAAGTGTGCTATACTAAGGTTCACGAACATTCTATTGAAGGACTTTCTTTGTGCAGTTCATAAAGCATGATTTAGGGCACAGAACAGGTGGCGAAATCGTCGAAATCATCCTGAAAGGCAATGCCGCTAACGTGCGCCTAATGGACAGTTCTAATTTTCAGAGTTACCGTAGTGGGCGGCGTCACCGCTATATTGGTGGTCACGTTAAGCGTTCTCCCGTTCGGCTGCAAATACCGAGGTCTGGGCATTGGTATGTTGCTGTCGATATGGGTGGATACAAGGGCAAAGTGAGCTCTAACGCACGCATTCTGCCGGGCAAGTTGCGGCCATTCGTAGAAACGCCGCTGTCGACGATTCCTTCTCTCGTGCGGAACGAAAACGATGTTCAATATGACGTCTTCATATCGCATGCCTCGGAAGACAAAAAAGACGTCGTAACACCGCTTGCAAAAGCTCTACGGGCAGGCAGCCTGTCCGTATGGTATGACGACTTTGAACTCAAAATTGGCGATAGCCTGCGCCGTAATATTGACCGGGGAATAGCTTCCAGTCGATTTGGAATAGTAGTTTTGTCAAAAGCCTTCTTTGGTAAGGGATGGCCCAATTACGAACTCGATGGGCTGGTAACTAAGTCAGTTGACGGAGATCAGGTGCTGTTGCCGATTTGGCACAACATTACAAAGGATGAGGTCGTTTCATACAGTCCGTCGTTAGCTGATAAACTCGCCCGGAACACTACGATGCAAACTGTCGAGGAGATAGCGGAAGAAATAATCGAAGTCGTGCTTGGTGAACCTGTCGAGATTTAAGTCTGCTCAGCAACAGGATTGAATCGACATTCCGTACATCAAGGCGGCGGAACAGGCGGTAAGAGTAGCCTGCTGCGTCACCGGATGGCAGCATAAAATGAGGTCGCTTTCCAATGCAGTTTATCAAACACGACTTGGGGCAATTGTCCGGTGGCGAGATTGCCGAAGTTTCCATTACTAACGCGGCAAATGTGCGTCTGTTGGATAGTGACAACTTCCTTAAATATCGCAGTGGGCGTCGTCACAAGTATATCGGTGGCCACTACAAGCATTCGCCTGTTCAGTTCGAGATTCCCCGCGCCGGGCACTGGTACGTTGTTGTGGACTTGGGCGGCTATCCTGGAGAAGTCGGCTCGGATTGCCGTGTGCTGTCTGGAGAAGCTCTGTCGGGCTAGAGAAGACAAGCTGGCGTACTCGCAAGCGTTAGATACGCACCGGTTCAACACCGTATACAAAATCTTTACTCTGATAGCAAGCTAAAGTCGCCCGACAATTAGCTCAGTCTCCTAGATTAGGGGACTCGCAGTATTTTTTTATGTTACCCGATGGCAACTCACGTAGTGATTCGGCCGTAGCTCGATCAACGGTGAAGCAGGCTTAATGCCGCGCTGCACTATCGTCGCAGCAGATTTCCTAGCGAGGGTCCACGCCCATTGGCATGGAGCATCTCTCCGGTAAAAGCAATCAGCCCGGCGGTCCTTTCGTGTGAAAGAACAAGATTCAAGATCCCTTCCCATTCTCTTGCCGGGAACGCTTCGCTATTCTTGGAAAAGGCGTCAACTTGCACAAAGGGAAGGAGCGGTTTATCCGTTTCCGCCGCCAAGTCATTCAATGTCTCAGTCATCCAGTCCGGTGAAAAGCCCAAGACATGATGATACAGCATTGGCGAGAAACAGTCAGCATGAGCGGACAATTCATCCAGCCGTTGACCAAGCAAATGTTGTCGCTGCGGTGATTTAGCGGGTACGATATCCAGCCCCAAAGGCTTGCCCTCCAAATATTCGTCGACAATCATTCTCGATCGAGCGACAAAGTCGGTGATGACCCAACACTTATAATCAATCCATTTATCTTTAACGTTCTGCAGAATCCAATCAGCTTGTTCCGCCGTCGCGCCAGCGGTAATCTCAATATCCGCGTGATCCGCAAATCGCTTAAGCGTATGCTCGTCAAAACTCGATTCGAGCGGGGCGGGCGTATCATCCCGCAATTCCTGTTCCCAATGCAGGGGCCAACGGATAAAATCCAACCATATCCCATCCAATTGATAGGTTTTCGCTATATTTTTGAGAACATTAAGCCGTGACTGGGCATAAGTTTGATAACTTGGCGTTATGCCAATATACCAATTCATCCGCGGACGCCGCCGGCCATCCCGACAAATGGGACGCAATTCGGGATTTCTCGCCAGCGCATCGTTATTGTTAAAACAACTCAGAGCGCCGATGAAGCGCAAGTCATTATCATGCGCGATTTGAATAATATCGCGGCTATAATGATCCGCTTCCGCAAAGATCGCGTTGACGCCATAACGCCTATAGCGCTTCAGTTCAGCTTCCGCTTGTTTTGAACTCCAGCGCTGCCAATCAGACGAGCCTAGACAGGCGCCGATGAGGGTCATTTCGTGGCTCCACGAAGAAAACGCGGGCGCCCCGGGCTTGCCTCCTAGTAGCGAATCCGCTATGACTATGTCACCCGGTGACAACTCACGTAGTGATCGGGCCGCACCTCGATCAAAGGCGGATCCGGCTCTTGATGACAGAGGTCAAAGACCACGGGACAGCGGGTATTGAAGTTGCAGCCGATCGGGGGACTGGCCGGGTTGGGCAGATCACCGGAGATGATGATGCGCTGGCGGTTTTCCTCCACTTGTGGATCGGGCACTGGCACCGCCGACAATAGCGCTTGTGTATAGGGATGCTGGGGGTTTTCGTATACTTCATCCACGGGACCCAATTCGACGATCTTGCCCAGGTACATCACCGCCACGCGATTGCAGATATGGCGCACCATACTCAGGTCGTGCGCGATGAAGAGATAGGTCAAGTTAAGCTCGTCTTGCAGCTCCTCCATCAAGTTCACCACCTGCGCCTGGATCGACACATCCAGAGCCGAGATCGGTTCGTCGGCGACGATAAAGCTCGGCTCCAGCGCCAGCGCGCGGGCGATACCGATGCGTTGCCGTTGCCCGCCGGAGAACTCGTGCGGGTAGCGATTGATGAAGTACGGGTTGAGACCCACTTTCTCCATCAACTCTTCGACATATTGCTGGCGTTCTTTCTTGTTGTTGTAAATCTTGTGGATCTGCAGGGGTTCGCTGACGATGCTGCCGACGGTCATGCGCGGATTCAAGGAGGCGAATGGATCCTGAAAGATGATTTGCATCTTCCGGCGCATCTGCCGCAATTCATTGCCGGTCATGGTGGACAGTTCTTGCCCCTCGAATTTGACGCTGCCTTCCGTTGGGCGATACAACTGCAAGATCGTCCGACCAGTAGTGCTCTTGCCGCAACCGGATTCACCGACCAGCCCAAGCGTTTCCCCGCGAACAACATTAAAGCTGATGCCATCCACCGCGCGCACCGCCCCAACCTGCCGCTGAAATACGATGCCGGCCGAAATCGGGAAGTACTTCTTCAGGTTGTCGACCTCGAGGATATAGTCGTCGTCCCGTTTTTCTTTGTCCATTGTCATGGTCATCGCTTCACTAGACATTTTGCGCTACCCCCTCGCGGATGTCGGCCCAACAAGACATAACATGCGTGCCATCGCCATTGGATTCGGGCACCGTCTCAAGTGGCGGTCGCTCGTCCCAACATCTTTGCAGCTCGAATTGCTCACGAACGTCGCAACGCGCGGCGAAGGGACAGCCGGCTGGTTCATTGCGCATGTCCGGCGGCGAGCCTTCGATTTGAATTAGTTTTTCTTCGCCGCTGGAATCCAAACGCGGCAGCGAACCCAATAGCCCTACCGTATACGGATGACGTGAATCGCCAAAAACTTCGTGCGAGGAGCCAGATTCCATAATGCGCCCGCCGTACATCACCTGGATGCGATCGGCTATGCCGGCAACCACACCCAGATCATGCGTGATCCAGATCATCGCCATATTGAATTCGTCTTTTAGCTGTTTGACCAACTCGATTATCTGCGCCTGAATAGTTACATCCAGCGCGGTGGTTGGTTCGTCGGCGATCAGCAGCTTGGGATTGCAGGAAAGTCCCATAGCGATCATCACGCGCTGACGCATCCCGCCGGAGAATTGATGTGGATAGTCATCGAGCCGACGATAGGCATCGGGAATACCGACCATATCGAGCAAGTCGGCGGCGCGCTTGCGCGACTGTGAGGTGTTCATACCCTCATGCAATTTCAGTGATTCAGTGATCTGGGTGCCGATGGTCAGCACCGGGTTCAGCGAAGTCATCGGATCCTGGAAGATCATGGCAATTTCCTTGCCACGTATGAGCCGCATCTGATCGGGTTTCAGTTGCAGCAAATCTCGTCCCTCAAAGTTGACCGTGCCCGATTCAACTTTGCCTGGCGGGCTGGGGATCAACCCCATGACGGCCAGGGAACTGACGCTCTTGCCGCTGCCGCTTTCGCCAACGATGCCAAGCGTTTCGCCCTCTTCGAGGTCGTAGGAAACGCCATTGACCGCGTAGACCGTTCCTTCTTGTGTATAAAACCGGACAACGAGGTCCTTAACCTCAAGTATGACGCCCAATGTCGCACCCTCCTCCCGCAACAAAATCTCTATGAAATAATTTCAGGTCAAGAGAGTTTGTCGAACAAAAGTCATCTCGTCGCAAGGATGCCTTGAAACGATTGTTACAATCATACCAAAGTTGTCTCGGTTTTACCAACAATTAAAAGATCTGTGCAGGCGGTTAAATCTTAGCCTTGGGATCGGTACCAATTGATAGTTTCGCGCAAGCCGGCGTGGAAGTCGGTCGTCGCGACAAATCCGAATGCGCGCTCGGCCCGGGAAACATCAAGCTTGCGGCGAGGTTGCCCATTGGGTTTGCTGGTATCCCAACGTAATTCGCCGGCGAAACCCACTTCGTCAGCGATGATCCGCACCAGATCGCGGATGCTAATCTCATAGGCGCTGCCGAGGTTGACAGGTTCTGGACTATTGTAATGTTCGGCGGCCAGAACGATGCCGCGCGCCGCGTCCCGTACAAATAAAAACTCGCGAGTCGGGGAGCCGTCGCCAAATAGCGTTACTGTGTCCTCGCCCTGCTCCAGAGCGTCGACCATTTTTCGGATCACATCGGGGATGACGTGCGCCGATTTGGGATCGAACTTATCGTGCGGACCGTAGAGGTTGACGGGAAGCAGGTGAATGGCATTGTAGCCGTATTCCTGTCGATAAGCCTGGCTTTGAACCAGCAGCATTTTCTTCGCCAAGCCATAGGGCGCGTTGGTCTCTTCCGGGTAGCCCTCCCAAAGATCGTCTTCTTTGAATGGGATTGACGCGTATTTGGGATAGCTGCAAACGGTACCGACGCCGACGAATTTATCCACAGTCGCGCGCCGCGCGCCTTCCAGCAAGAGCGTACCCATCATGATGTTGTCATAGTAGAACAGCCCGGGGTGTTCGCGATTGATACCGATGCCGCCGGCAGTCGCCGCCAAATGAATCACCATGGTCGCCGCCGGATGATCGGCATACAAGCCTTCGACGTCGCCTGCCAGGCGCAAGTCGTATTGGGCGCTGCGCGGTACGATGACATTCCCGGCCTCGTTCGCTCGCAGCTCCTCGACCACATGCCGCCCGAGGAAACCGGCGCCGCCCGTCACAATCACAACCTGTTCGCGCCAAAACGTCTTAGTCATGCCACGCCCTCTCAAAAAAAACTGGACATGATAGCCTCAGAGACTACGCAAGTATATCATCTGAATACAGCTTTACATGACCTTTTTCTCAGCGTATTGGCGCGCGCGTTTTCTTTTCCACCCCGTCGGTGCATACACATTTGAGCCGAGCAATTGTAAGATGACGGGCATTAGCCATTTGCGGAATTTACCAGAAAGGCAATCCCTTGGAACGAACACTGATAATCGTAAAACCGGATGCGATGCAGCGCGGCCTGGCCGGCGAAATCATCAAACGCTTCGAGCAGCGCGGCTTGAAGATCATCGGCATGAAGTTGCTGCAGCTCAACAGAGAACTGGCGGAAAAGCACTATGATGTGCACCGTGAACGTCCGTTTTTCAGTAGCCTGGTTGACTACATCATCTCGGCGCCGGTGGTGGTAATAGCGCTGGAAGGCAGCGACGCGGTTCCAGCCGCGCGCGCGACAATCGGCGCGACCAAGCCGGCGGAAGCGGCGGCGGGCACGATCCGCGGCGACTACGCGCTGGAGATTGGTCGCAACCTGGTGCATGGCTCGGACAGCGTCGAGAATGGCGTCATCGAAGTGGCGAATTTTTTCAGCGAGGACGAGCTTTGCGCTGGATGGTCGCGGGATGTGGATGGCTGGGTGTTTGAGTAGATTACAAGGTGCAAAGCAATGGCGGTTGAACGTATGCCAATAACGCCCGAGGTCTTGACCTGGGCGCGCGAGCGAGCGGGTTATGAAGTCGACGAAATACAAGAAGGCTATGCGCATTGGGAAAGCGGACACAGCGCGCCAACCTATTTGGAGTTGGAGGCTTTGGCTGATCGCTTTGAAGTGCCCATCGCCGTATTCTTTTTCCCAGAGCCGCCCGAATCATCAGAGCTGAACCCTGAATTCCGCACACTGGGACCGGAGGGGTTCCAAACCCTATCGCCCAGAATGCGCTTTCTGATGGAAAAGGCTGTTTATCGCAGCCGCAACCTCCAGTCTCTGTCTTCTTTGTCTTCATTCGGCCGCACGCCGAAGCGGTTAATCGTCCATGACCTCAAAGCTTCAGTCGACGACAGCCCTGAAGTGCTGGCTCGGCAAGTTCGAGACTATCTGGACATTTCCGTTGACAAGCAGTTCAAGTGGAGCAGTCGTGGCAGATCGGCCAAGGAGTGGCGAGGCGCTCTGGCAGATGCAGGAGTTATGGTAACAGTTCTCGATTTTCGCCACGACGAATACCGGAGCTTTGCGCTATACGATCCGCGATTCCCATTGATTTGTATTTGCCGTTCAGAAGACTTTTGGCCTGGTGGAGTGGTTACGACCTGTCATTCGTTGATTCACCTGCTGTTTCATACCGGTGGGTTGGACAGTCGCGACGATGCCTTTCTGGAGAGACTGGACCCCGAAAGCAGGCAGATAGAAGTCCTCTGCAATCACTTATCCGCCGAAATCGTCGCGCCAAGAATCGAACTAGAGAGAAAATTGGTCAGCCGATTAGGATCAAGTGAATTAGCGGACATTACTTCCCAACTTGCGTATCTATTCGGTGTCACTGAAAAATGGATGAACAACAGACTCTTGGAGCTGAACCTAGTTACGGAAAGTGAGCATGAAGAAACACTAATGAGTTGGGTGCGTCGGCCTGGAGGAGGGGGTGGTGGCCCACTGTCCCCGCCGAACATGTCCCTGATTGAACTCGGGGAACCGTTTGTAAGACTGGCATTTGAATGCTTCGACAGCGGCCTGTTGGATGAAGACTCGTTGTCGGACTATCTCGAACTTGCCCCTCAATATTTCGACGATCTACGCGATTTGCTGGCCAGGTAGTTCAGATGCGGTATGTGTTCGACACCAATGTATTTTCGCAGATCTTTGGCAGTTACTATCCGTCAAGTTTTTCCGCACTGCGGCAGGTACTGGAAGAATCACTACTTGAAGGACGAATCACATCAACGCGCGAGGTCTTGCGTGAACTGGAAAACTGTCGCCACCGCGAATTAATACATTGGGCAAAGAAACGGGATTATGCATTTCCTGCACCCACAGCAGATGAAGCAGAGATAGTACGGCAGATCTTCTCCATACGGCACTTTCAAGCAAATATTGAACGCAAGAAACTGTTCTCTGTAATGCCAAACGCAGACTGCTTCGTTATTGCGCGGGCAAAGGCATTGGGCGCGACCGTAGTCACTTTGGAAAAATTTACTGGAAGCGGTGCGAAAATCCCTGACATTTGCAAGCAGTTCAATGTCAACTGCATTTCACTCAACGAGTTCATGAAGACAGAGAAATGGGTATTCTACGATGCCCTGAATGTTGCAGCAGGCGCTCCCCAAGATGTCGAAACACTTGACAAATCATTAAGCATTCAATCCAAGCAAGAAAGACCGTCCCACCCCACCCTCCTTGTCCTGCTCATCCTGCCGTTGTTGGTCATCTTCATCGCGCTGCTGATGATCTTCCTGGAAGACCGCAACGCGCCCGCCGCCCAGCCGACCTTCCAACCCGCGCCGCCGCGAACGGTCATCAACTTCCGCGCGCCCGACTTCGAGCTGCCGCTGCTGGACGGACTGACGCTGGTTTCGCCGTCGGATTACGCCGGGCGGCCGCTATTCCTCAATTTCTGGGCGACCTGGTGCGCGCCCTGCGTCCGCGAGCTACCGGCATTCGAGGAGTTCGTGGCGACGCATGCCGCAGACAAGAATGGACCTGCCTTGCTCGCCATCAACCTGGGCGAGACCGCCGCGGAAATCACCGGCTTTTTGCAGGAAATTGGCGTGCAAAACCTGCCGGTAGCAATGGACATAAACCAGGTGGTCAAGCGCGACTACGGCGTACAGAACTTGCCCACGACCTATGTGATCGACGGCAGCGGCATGATCCGCCATATGAAGCTGGGCGAGATGAAGTACGAAGAAATGGGTCTTTACTTGCAGCGACTGGGGGATGAGTCGTGAAGGACAGGCGCGACAGAGAACGCCATTGTCCCTCAAGGGACGAGAGCAAATCTGAAAACGATTGACGGGAGCGACACATGCGGATTGAACTAAACGACAAGGTCGCTCTGGTTACCGGTTCGGCGCGCCGGATCGGCCGCGCCATTGCGCTGGAACTGGCGAAGCAAGGCGTGAACATACTTGTGCATTACCATCGCAGTGATCCGTCTCAAGTGCGGGATACCCTGCAAGAGATCAAATCGCTGGGTGTGGACGCATTTGCGGTACACGCGGACCTCAGCCAAGCCGAAGGCGTCGAGCAACTCTTTGATGCGTTTCAAGAACGATTTGATCGGCTAGACATTGTGGTGAACAACGCCGCGGTTTTTCAGCAGCGAGAGTTTCTCGACGTGTCCCTGGAAGATTGGGATCTGACTATGGCGCTCAACTTGAGAGCGCCTTTTCTGATTAGCCAGCGGGCGGCGATCATCATGCGGCAGAACCCCGCGCCGGGCGGGACGATCATCAACATCTGCGACGCCGGCGTTGACGGACCCTGGACCAAGTACCCCCACCATGGCATCAGCAAATCCGGCTTGTGGATGCTGACGCAGGTCAGCGCGCTCGCGCTCGCCCCCACAATTCGCGTCAACGCTATCGTTCCCGGCGCGGTGCTGAAGACGGACAGGCCGGATCTAACGGACGATGCCTGGGCGAAGGTCGCTGAGCGCATCCCGCTGAAACGCACGGGCTCGGCCGGCGATGTGGCGCGGGCTGTTGTCTACTTGTGTCAGGAAGATCATACCAGCGGCGCCCTGCTCCATCTGACCGGCGGCGAGCATCTGACCTAGAGCGCATCGCGCCGCACACGACGGAAACCGGCGCCGTAAGCGGCATGCCCCATGCCGATTACCATGAAGGCGTTGGGGTCGACGCTGCTAACCTCTTCTTTCAGCTCGCGCACTTGCGACCGTCCAATCGTCACGTAAAGCATGGTGCGTTCCGCCCCCGTGTACCTGCCCTTTATTGTCCAACTGGTGACGCCGCGCTGCAAGTTGGTGAAGACCAGCGCCGCAATCTCGTCCGGCTTGTCGGTGATGATCATGGCGGTGCGGATCACGCTGGGTCCTTCCAAGACATAATCGGTGGCCACGCCGGCAATGAAAAGCGCGATCGCCGCGTACAAGGCGCCTTCCCAGCCGTAGACCAGCCCCGCTCCAATGATGATGATGGCATCGGTGCACAGGAAGGTGGTGCTCATAGGAAAGCCGAATCGCCTCTGCAAGATCAGCGCCAGGGTCGAGGTACCGCCGAGCGTCGCGCCGGCGCGGAAGACCAAGCCGACTCCGACGCCGCCCAGCAATCCGCCGAATAAAGCGTTCAACATGCGGTCTCCGCTGATGCCTTCCCGCGGCACCAAGGGACCGAGCAAGTCAATCGCCAGCGACATTATCGCGATGATCGCCACCGTGCGCAGGATCACGCGCGAGCCATCGGGCAGCATTTTGTATGCCAGAGCCTGTATCGGGATATTCAAGACGAAGATCATCAGTCCGATCGGCGTATCGAATAACTCGTTGAGCAGCGTCGACGCTCCCGCGAGGCCTGCCGGGGCGATATCCAGCGGCTGCAGGAAAACGATCAGCGACAGCGCGGCGGCAACGACGCCGACGAAGATCAGGACATAGCGAAAGACAAGATCGCGAAGCATTGCCAACATGGGCGGCTCTCCTAAGCTAAGAACGCGCGAAGCAACGAAGGGAATTTTGATCTTTCCTACATTATACCCCTGTGCCGTGTTTCACAGTGTGTCCCAAGGCGATTCCAATAGGAGCGCTCCGTTGAGCTATGCTATACTGATGGCTCGAATCTATTCCGCAATTTTGCCTGAATAGGAGTCGATCGACTATGCCATTAGTTGCTCACACGCCGCTGCCGAGTTTTGACCGTCTAAAACAGCGCGGCCAAGAAGTGCTGACGTTGGACCGCGCTCTGACGCAAGACATCCGCGAGTTGCATATCGGCCTGCTCAACATGATGCCGGATGCCGCGCTGGAGATTACCGAGCGGCAGTTCATGCGCCTGGTTGGCAACAGCAACCAGATCGCTCAATTCTATGTACACGTCTTTTCCGTGCCCGGGTTAGATCGCAGCCCGCAAACCGAAGCCTATATCGAACAGTACTATACGAGTTTCGAGCAAGTCAAAAAGGATGGCCTTGACGCCCTGATTATCACGGGCGCCAACGTCGCCAACCCCAGCCTCGACCAAGAGAACTTCTGGCAACCCTTGACCGAGGTCATCGAATGGGCGCGCGTAAACGTCACCTCTACCCTGTGTTCTTGCCTGTCGACCCACGCCCTTATGAAGTACTTTTATCAGATCGAGCGCGTCAAACGAGATAGCAAGAAATGGGGCGTCTTCGAGCATCGCGTCACAGAGCCTGCGCATCCGCTGCTGCGCGAGATCAACACGCGCTTTGATGTACCGCATTCGCGCTGGAATTCCATCACGCGGGAGCAAATCGAGCAGGCCGGCTTAACCTTGCTTATCCAGAGTTTTGATGGCGAATTCCATATGGCTGTCAGCCCGGACCAACTGCGGATCGTCTATTTTCAAGGACATCCCGAATATGACATCAACAGCCTGCTGAAAGAGTATAAGCGCGATCTCTCGCTCTACTTCGCCGGCAAGAGCGAACAGCCGCCGTACCCGGAGAATTATTTCCCGCTGGAAGCGCGCGATATCGCCGAGCGCTACCTGCGACAAGCGCATCTGGCGCTGGAACGGGGCGCTGAACTGCCGGAATTCCCCGAGGAGGACATGCTGCCCTACCTCGACAATACCTGGGGCGATACCGCACGCGCGATCTTCAATAACTGGTTGGGGTCTGTATACCAGGTAACCAACGTCCTGCGCCACATTCCCTTTGACGACGGGATTGATCCCGACAATCCTCTGGGCATCTTATGAACGAGACGGAAACGACCCTGCTGACAGCCGAAGACTATATGCGATTTCCCGTCGTCGAGCCCGATCATCGCTACAGCTACGGTAAGGACTCCCAGCAATTCGGCGAACTTTATCTGCCCGCGTCAGCCCCGCCTCATCCGGTCATCATCTTGGTCCACGGCGGCGGTTACCGGGCGATGTACGATTTGAAACCGATGGGACCGGTGGCGCGGGCGCTGGCGGACGATGGCTTTGCCGTTTGGAATATCGAGTATCGCCGCGCCGGCAATGGCGGCGATTTTCCGCATATGTTCCTGGACGTCGGCGCCGCCGCCGACCACTTAAGGCGGCTTGCCGACAAGCACAGTCTCGATCTGGATTCGGTCCTCAGCGTTGGGCATTCGGCGGGCGGCCATTTGGCTCTGTGGTTGGCGGGAAGGCACAAGGCGCCCGCGGCTAGTCCGCTATATGCGGCTGACAGTTTGCCAATCGGGGGCGTAGTCGCTTTGGCGCCCATTGCCGATATACGCTTTGCTGTTGAGAAAGCGCTTAGCAGCGATGCTTTGTTACTTGTAATGGGTGGAGGTCCGGAGGCTGCGCCCGCAAACTACGCTGCCGGTTCGCCGAGCGATCTGCTGCCGCTGGGAATTCCGCAGGCGCACATCGTCGGGACGGAAGACGTCGCGATCATGAACAATGTCAAAGTTTACCTGGCGGCGGCTGTATCTGCCGGCGACAATGCCCAATTGATTGAAGCGCCGCGGGTCGGGCACTTCGAGATCGTCTCAACCGGCGCGCCGGCATTCACTATGGTGCGCGAGACGATATCCAAACTGCGCGCGATGATCAAAACAGAAACCGACGAATGTCGGGAAACAAACGGACAAGTCCCGACTGGTGAAACGAGAAAATCTCATGATTAAGCGACTTGCGCACGTCTGTATCGGCGCAGCCGACCTGGAGCGTACCCAACAGTTCTATGTCGATCTGCTGGGTATGGAAATAGCATTTGAATTCAGGCGCGGCGGCCAGCGTATCGGCTTCTATCTTCAAGCGGGCGGGACGAGTTTTATCGAAGTTTTCGCCGAGCGCGAAAGCCCCATAGATGATCGTCCCCGCCTGAAACACTTCTGTCTGGAAGTCGAAGATATCGATGCCCTTATTGCAAAACTGACCGCGCAAGGCGTCGACGTATCGGGGAAAAAGTTGGGCGCGGACAATGCCTGGCAAGCCTGGATCACCGATCCCAATGGCCTGCGCATTGAACTCATGCAATACACAAAAGACAGCGCTCAGTTCACGGGCGAGTCGGTCGCGCTGGACTAGCCGGGGGACCGGCGTCGCTCGAATGCTTCCCTTAAGATCGCGTCAAAGGCTTCATTATTGTGCGGCAACCACTCCTCGCTGATAGGCGACCCGGCATCAACCAGCAACTGTACGCAAGCGGCATGATCGCCGCCGCTGAGCCAGGTGTGCTGGCTGCCATAGAAACACGTTGTCAGCGGCGTGCCGCCGTAGCCATTGAGCCATTCCAGCGGTGGATCGTCGTCCGCGTTTAACAAGAGGGCGACAACGTCTTGGTAACCGTGGAAAGCCGCCCAATGCAGGGGCATCATGGCGTCGTCGTCACGGATATGCAAGTTGAAACCCAGGGATACCATCAACCTGACAACTTCAAGTTTGCCGGTCCAGGCGGCATGCAGCAATTGCCGCTGATCGGCTTCCCCGAGTTGCGACACGATCTCGGGATTCGCGGCGACGATCTCTCGCGCCGCCTTTCCCTCCCCTGCCGCGCAAAATGCCAGCAGTTGTACGTCGAGCGGACTCTGTTCTAGCAAGTAGTCAAATAGCTCGGCATATCCGTACTCCAGCGCAACTTGATGCGGGGACATGCCAGCGCCGGAAAAGGCGTAAACGTATTGGTGCGAACCGTCGGCCGTCGGCGTCAATTCGTAGCCCGCGTGGTTGACGCGAGCGCGGATTGCGCGCGGATGTTGCCGCAGCGCCACTTTGACCAATTCGATATCGCCAAGCACGACAGCGGCAAAGATATCGACGACCGCGCCGCGTTTGATCAATTCCCGAGCGGCATCGTGATTGCCCTCGCCGATTTTCCACTGCAAGGCTGTGCTTTCGTGATCGTGATCGCGCGCTTCCAGATCGGCACCGCGCTTTAACAGCCAATCCATGACCGCCGGATCCTTGGCATAATGCAGCGGCGTCTTGCCGTCGCCGCCACGCGCCTTCACAATTGCCGGATCCTTTTCGTAAGCCTCGTTCAGCCAATCAAGCCAGCCCTGCTCGGCCGCCGCGTGGACGGTCACCTCGGCGCCGCGTTCGATCAAGGCTCGCGCCAGCTCCGCCGACGCCAGTTCCAGCACGTGAAAATCACCCGCCCACCATTGTGATCTGGCGTTGATGTCGGCGCCGTGCTTGAGCAGCGCGTCGACCACGTCCAGATCGCTTTTGGCGATAATGACAGCAGTCGATCCGAAATCGAAATGCGGGTCGTCAAGGGTCGCGCGCAGTTCAGGATGCGCCTCCAGCAAGCTATCCAGTCCGGCGGCGTCGCGGGCATAAAGCAATTGCTTGAATTGTTCCAGAGCATCTCCGTAATCGCTTTGGTTTAGCTTGATCGCCAGGCGCAATTCTCCCCAGCTTTTCAGGCCGTATTCGCGGGCGATGACCGTCTGCGCGTCGTTGAGCGAGAGGGGATACCTTGCTAAGGCTTCGCGCGGAAGATGCTTGACTTGTGGCAAGCGCTGATAAACGCGGTCGATGGCTATGGCCTGCCCGGCGTGGAAAGAATCAAGAAGCGCGGCCGCTCGTTTTTCTTCGTCTGTCAAGTTGAGATTCTGCGGAAATGTTTTGTCCACGACTTTACCTTGTAAACTGCCTCATATCGGTGTCGGGAGACCAATTTGTTCCGTCGGGAAGAATGGTGTTGTGGTCGAACTTTGCATTTGTTAAGTTCGCGCCCTGTAGTTCCGCCTCCGACAAATCCGCGCCCAGCAAATATGCCTCCGTCAAGTTCGCTCTCGAAAAATCCGCGTATGCCAGCTTCGCATAAGTCAAAACTGCCTCGGACAGATCGGAGGCTTGCAAGTTTGAACCGACAAGAAAGATGCCCCACATATTCGCGCCAGAACACGTCGCGCAGATTAGCTTTGCTTCGATGACCTTTGCGCCTGATAGATTCGCATTGCTAAAGATGGCTCCGGTCAAATCCGAATCCTCCAAAGCCGCGCCCCACATTTCCGCGCCGGTCAAATCCGCGTTCATCAAGTTCACGTATTGCATGTTTGCCTCTGACAATCTGGTTTTCCGCAAGAAAGCCTCCGAAAGATTCGCCCGCCACAAGTTAGCATCGCGCAAGTCCGCGCCGGACAAAACCGAACCTGACAAATCGGATCCCGAAAGATTCTCTCCTCGCAGTTTTAATCGCCGCATATTCACGCCGCTAAGCTCAGGGCGCCGATGCAGTACTTCCTCGCGTGTCAGTTTCTTAAGTCTGATAGCTTTCTTCCTTTCGCACGTTAATTTGGCAAGGGATTTCTTCCAAGCTTAGTCCGGTCATCTTATTAGTAGGATCCGCCCAACACCCGCCGCAACACGTCGCCGTCGACATTGCCGCCGCTGACGACAATCGCCGTCACCGCCCCGTCGCGCGGCAGGACATCATGCAGCAAAGCCGCCACGCCGACCGCCCCTCCGCCTTCAACCACCCAGCCACCCGTCTCAATCATATAACGCATGGCATCGGCAATCTGTCCCTCGGTCACCAGCGCCACATCATCGACCAATCGCCGCGAGATAGGCAGAGTGATTGAACCCGCTTCAATCTCGCCGGAAAGCGCTTCCGCCAGGGTCTCCCAGACTTGCGGCTTGTCACTGCCATAGAAGAAGTTATACATCGCCGGCGCCGACTGCGCATTGACGCCGATGACCTTGATATCCGGGTTCAGGCTCTTGACCGCTGTAGCGACGCCCGCGATCAATCCCCCGCCGCTCACCGGCGCCAGCACACGCTCGACATTCGGCAATTGCTCCATAATCTCGAGGCCGATTGTGCCGGCGCCCGCGATCACTTTGGCGTCGTTATAGGGCGAGACCCAGGTAGCGCCCCCGGCTGCCCGGCGGAGGGCTTCGGCTTCCGCTTGGTCGTAGTTGTCGCCAAAAAGGACTGCCTCGGCTCCATATCGACGAACATTGCCGATCTTTTTCTCGGGCGTGTTGTTCGGCATCAAGATTTGCGCCGGAGCGCCGGTCAGATGCGCGGCATAGGCAAGCGCGCCGGCGTGATTGCCCGACGACGCCGCGATGATTCCTTTTTCGCGCGCGGCCTCATCGAGGGACAGGATGGCGTTGAGCGCGCCTCGGATCTTGAAGGAATGTGTTTTATTGGCGTTTTCCAGCTTGAGCCAGGTCCTTTCGCCCAGCTTGGGCGCGGCTTCCAACGGCGTCGGTCCCAGATGCGCCCCCAGGCGCTGCCCGGCGCGGACGATGTCGCCCAGGGTGACGGGTTCAGGCATGGCTCACAAACCGATTTGCCGCAGGTAGTTGCGATTGCGCGTCGCTGATTCCAGCGGCGTGCCCAAGCCCGGCAAGACATCCTGCTCAACCACGATCCAGCCGTCGTAAGCGATCGCATCCAGTTTGCACAAGACGCCCGGAAAATCGACATCGCCTTTGCCCAATTCGGGGAAGATACCCTGTCCAACCGAAGCGGGTCCGTCCCAGCCGTATTGACGCGATTGCGCGGCCACGTCCGGGTCATGATCCTTAAAATGCACCAGCCAGATACGGTCGGCGAATGCTTCGATGTCGGCCAGGGGATCGCCGCCGCCAAAAGCCCAATGCCCGGTATCGAAGACCAAGCCCAGGGTCTCGCTGTCCGTCATTTCCATCAGGCGCGCGGTTTCGGACGGCGTTTCCACCCAGGTGCCAATATGATGATGAAAGACGGTGCGCAATCCGGTCTCGTCCATCACGCGCCGCGCTACGGTGTCCGCGCCACGAGCGAAGACCTGCCAGCCCGCCTCGTCCAGACCCATCTCCGGGGTGATGCGACCGGCATTGAGGGTGCGCGTCGGATCGGCATACGGGTCGTTGCCAAGGACGATTTTGCAATCACTTCCGCCGACCGCAGCCAGCAGTTTCGCAGTGCGCGCGCAATCGTCGGCGCTCTCTTGATGACGATCGGCGTCATGCAGATAAACGCTCACCCAGGAGGCCAGCAGCGCCAGGTTCCGCCGCGCCAGCTCTTCACTCAACTGAGCCGGGTCGGTGGGCATAAATCCCCAATCGCCCAATTCGGTGCCGGCATAGCCGCTGCTTTCAATTTCATTGAGTACGCGCGCATAATCGTATCGTTCGCCTTCGATGTTCTCGATGACACCCCAGGAACAGGGCGCGTTCGCCACCCTTAACATCATTGCCTCCGGAAACTTGCCCCAAAAACTGTTCTTAATTGTCTTGTCATTTGCTATGGTAAACCTTGCGCGTTCCGACGCCGCGTCAAGTCGATGCCGAGACGCCAATCCGCGCTTGAGTATAACAGCTTTTGGGCTACAATGCCCTCGTCTGTGCAGTTTTTCACAATTAGGCAATGACCCGGGAATCGAATGCGGGAAGGTGGCTAAAAGGATGAGCCAATTTGATCACAAGCGCTTGTTTCTGCCCGGACCCGTCGAGGTGCGCGAGGAGATCCTGCATGCGCAAACGGCCTGGATGATCGGGCATCGCAGCCCCGAATTCGCGGATTTGTTCGCGCGCCTGCAAAGCAAGTTGCGTCAGGCTTTCTTCACGGAAAGCCGCGTCTATATCGGCGGATCGTCGGGCAGCGGTTTCTGGGAAGGCGCCTGCCGCAATGGCATCCGCGATGACCGTAAAGCGCTGCACCTGACCGGCGGCGCCTTCAGCGAACGCTGGGCGCAGATTAGCAGGTCCAACGGCAAGAACGTCGATTGCATCGACGTCCCCTGGGGCCGCGCCCATACGCCGGAGATGGTCGCGGAAGCGCTGGATAAAGAGAGCTACGATGCCGTCTGCGTCGTGCACAACGAAACCAGCACCGGCGTTACCAACCCCATTCAGGCAATCGGGGAAGTCATCAGCCGCTATCCCGATACCTTGTTCTTCGTGGATACCGTCAGCGGATTCCTGGGAACGGAACTGCGCGCCGACGAATGGGGCATCGACATCGCGCTGACCTCGAGCCAGAAAGCCTTCGCCCTGCCGCCCGGCATCGCCTTCGCCGCGGTCAGCGATCGCACCCTGGAACGCGCCAAAAGCATCCCCAACCGCGGCTACTATTTCGATTTCCTGTCGCTGGAAAAATCCTTGCTGAAAAACAATACGCCATCAACGCCGCCGGTCGCGCTGATGTTCGCGGCGGACCTGCAAATGGACCAGATCCTGGCCGAGGGCATCGAGGCGCGCTGGGGACGTCACCAAGACATGCGCGATGCCACGCATCGCTGGGCGCTCGACCGCGGTTTCGGCCTCTTCGCGCAAGATGGCTATCGCAGCAATACCGTCACCACCGTGGAAAACCTGCTCGGCATTGACGTGGAAGCCATGGATCGTTTCATGCAGGCGGAAATTGGCTTCGCCATGGACAAGGGTTATGGAGCGATCAAGGGAAAGACCTTTCGCTTGCCGCACATGGGCGATGTGACGATGGCTATGCTACGAGAAGTCCTGGACGGCATCGACGCCTTTATGGCTCTTGACTAATGGGGGAGCGCCGCGAACATGAGTTTCCATGTATTGGTTCCCGATAACGTCAATCAGAAGGCGATAGACATCCTGCGCAACTGCGACGAGATTCGCGTATCCGCGCCGGGCAAGCTGGAGCGCCCGGCTCTGCTCGACGCCATAGCCGACGCGCATGCCATCATCATCCGCAGCGGCGTTAGAGCCGATGCTGAGTTAATTGAAGTCGCGCCGCAACTCAAAGCCATCGCGCGCGCCGGGGTCGGCGTCGACAATGTCGATCTCGCCGCGGCCAGCGCCAAGGGCATTGTGGTCATGAATACGCCGGGCGGCAACACGATCTCAACCGCCGAGCACAGCTTCGGCTTGATGATCGCCTTGTCCCGGCATATCCCGCAAGGGCATCAATCGCTGTTGGAAGGGCGCTGGGATCGCAAAGCGTTCACCGGCGTCGAACTTAAAGGCAAGACCCTGGGCATCATCGGGCTGGGACGGATCGGGGGGGCGATCGCTACCCGCGCAGGCGCCTTCGAGATGAACGTCATCGCGCATGATCCCTACCTGCCGCCGCAGGTCGCCGCGGAGATCAACGTGCCGCTGCTCGAGCTCGCGGAGGTCTATGCGGCCTCCGATTATCTGACGCTGCACGCGATGGTCACCGATGAGACGCGCGGCATGATCAACGCCGAATCAATTGCCGCGATGAAAGACGGCATTCGCATCATCAACGCGGCGCGCGGCGCGCTGATCAATTCGGCGGATTTGGCTGCGGCGCTCTCGAGCGGAAAGGTCGCCGGCGCCGCGCTTGATGTCTTTGAACAGGAACCCCCGCCGACTGATCATCCCCTTATCGGCCATCCCAAGGTGATCCACACCCCGCATCTGGCGGCCAGCACCTCCGACGCTCAAGTGACCGTCGCGGTGGAAGCGGCGCAGTTGATCCTGGATTTCTTGCTCGAGGGTGTGACGGCGAACGTCTGCAATCCAAAAGTGTTGGGGTAATTCATTGCCGTCGCCGCTTTCCCTAACAAATTGAATTGTGAAAGGTATTGCACGTGATTAGCAAACTGCTAGGCATTGCTGGCGATCTCAAGCCGAACGATGTAAAGAAAGAATACAGCGCGATCCTCCTAGACGACGAGCAGGTCGAGGCCGGCTTCAAAGTCATACGCGACACCTTCATTTTCACAGACATTAGATTGATCATCGTAGACGTACAAGGCATGACCGGCCGAAAGAAAGAATATCTCTCTATTCCATACAGCAAGATTACGATGTTTAGCGTTGAATCAGCCGGACACTTCGACCTGGAAGCAGAACTAAAGATATGGGTTGGCAGTCACTCCACACCCATAGAGAAAAAGTTCAACACGAAAGTTGACGTTTACGACGTCCAGAGAATTCTAGCCTGGGCCACCAGTAGGGACTAGCTATGAAGGCAACCACGAATTCCCGCATGGTTTTTCACGCACCCTTGCCGTCGCGTCGTTAGGGCCGCGCGGGACTGCCGTCGGGCAGGCGCGTTTGCGTCCAGTCCTCGACGATATCCTGGGGGGGATACTTCGCCGCTAATTCCTCGTTGATATCAATGCCCAGTCCCGGCTGATCATTGGGATAGAGATACCCGTCCTCTATGACGGGCAAGCCCGGGAAGATCGCGTAATCCAAGCTCGACGGGCGATACCACTCCTGGATACCGAAATTGGGATGCCACAAATCGAGCTGCAGGTTCGCCGCGTGACCCACTGGCGAGGTATCGCTCGGTCCATGCCAGGCGGTGCGGACGCCGTACATGTCGGCGAAGATCGCCACATTGCGAGCCGGCGTGATGCCGCCCATTTGACTGATATGCATGCGAATGAAATCGATCAGGCGCTCTTGAATCAGCACTTGCCATTCATGGGGATTGTTGAACAACTCTCCCATGGCCAGCGGCGTGGCGCATTGCGCGCGTATCATGCGGAACCAATGAATGTCTTCCGGCGCCAGCGCGTCTTCCAAGAAGAAAAGCTTGAACCCCTCGACGTCTTTGGCGAACTGCGCGGCCTGTATCGGCGCCAGGCGCTCATGGATATCGTGCAGCAACTCAACTTGATCGCCGACCTCTCCCCGCACATGCTCGATCATTTCCAGCGTGCGCCACGCGTAGTCGCGCGGGTCGAAATAGGCGCCCGGCGGCGCGCCCTTCGGCTTGATCATAGGACTGCCCGGGCCGCCATATCCGCCCATCTGCACGCGAATGTAGCGAAAGCCCCGCTCCATGTAGGCGCGGACGTTTTCAGCGACTTCTTCTTTTGAGTCCCCATCGGCATGCACATAAACATGCGCCGCCTCGCGCGATTTGCCGCCCAAGAGATCGTAAATCGGCATGCCGGCTCGCTTGCCCTTGATATCCCACAAGGCTTGATCGACGCCGGAAATCGCGTTGTTCAGCACGGGCCCGTTGCGCCAATAGCCGTGCACCATCGACATATTCCAGATCTCTTCAATGCGGTCGACATCGCGACCGAGCAAGAAGGGTTTCAAATGACGTTCAATGGCTGCCGCCACCGCGAAAATCCGCTGGGTGAAGGTGGCGCAGCCCGAGCCATACAAGCCTGGCTCGGAAGTCGTGACTTTGACAATCGCCAGCCGCGACTTGCCCGGTTGGGTCAAGATGACTTTGACATCCGCAATCGTTACTGGTTTTGGCATGGTTGTCTCCCCCGTCGCTCAGTCCCCGCGCTCCCCCGCTTGCCTCGCGTCGATTTTATTTCAAGGGTAAAGCGCGCGATGGTCGCCAGCGAAGGAGCGCGCGGGTCGCGCTGCAAGTCGTCGAACATCTCGGCGTCTTGGCCGCTCCACTTCCAGATGGCCACGAAGGCTTCCACCGGCTTGCGCGCCTTGTCTTTGTCTTTGGAAGGCAGGTTGCACTTTGAGTCGGTATTGAATGGCGGATCCAAGCAGATGGGATCAATGGAGGCGTCGGGAAGAGCCGCCGGTCGCTGAGGATATCGCGGCAATCGGCGGCGAAGAGGATGCGGTTAATGGAGCTATCGCTAGGCTTCCTGACATGCTAACCGATAGAAGAGATCCAGTTGCCGATAACGGTAAGCATCAAGCCCACTATCGCAATTTGCGTCGCAATCAGCCACATCACAATCAAGCGCGTATGCCGTTCTAGATCCGCCTTGGAGGCCAAGTGCGGACGTTCTGTTTCCATAGCAGTTTCAACTTTGGTTAAGCGTTCCAATATGGAGGTGTACTGGCGTGTTGTATTCTCTGCGCTGGTCATCGGTTGTCCTGTGTTTTTCCATACCTCAATCCATTATAACACCCGGCAGCGATTCGTCAATTTGCCGATGCCCCCGATATCGATACTGACAACATCCCCATCGCCCAGAAACTGCGGCGGATTGGCCGCCTTGCCCACGCCGGAAGGCGTGCCGGTCAGGATCATGTCGCCCGGATTCAGCGTGAAGGCGCGCGACAAGAATTCGATTAATACGCGCAGGTTGAAAATCATGTTGGCCGTTGAGCCGTTTTGCTTCTCGACGCCGTTCACTTTTGTCACGATGGTCAGGTCTTGCGGATCGGCGATCGCGTCCGCCGTGACGATCCATGGGCCGATCGGGCAAAAGGTGTCCAAGCCCTTGGCCCGAGCCCATTGCTTGTCGCGGGTTTGCAAATCGCGCGCCGAGACGTCATTGGCGACGGTGTAGCCAAAGACGTAATCAAGCGCGTCTTCCCGCGAGACCCGGCGCGCAGTTTTGCCCATGATCACCGCCAACTCGCCTTCCCAATCCACTTGCGAAGTCAAGTCGCCTTCCCATTCGATCTCGTCGCCATCGCCGATGACCGCGCTCGGCATAATCGCGAAGACCAGCGGCTCGGATGGCGGCTCGTTATTCAATTCGCGCGCGTGCTCCACATAGTTGCGCCCGATCGCCAGGATCTTGCCCGGCCGCAGCGGGGGCAAGATTCCTACCTCGGCCAAGTCGTCGCGCCCACCGGCTGGAGTCGCGCGGCTGCCGGCTTCAATCAAAGACAGCATGTCCGGCGCACCGACGCGCCGAATGACTTCGCCTTCCAGGATACCAACATACGTCTGACCCTTCGCGCTGTAGCTAAGCAGTTTCATCCGCCCTCCCATCAGCATTCGTTTGAAGTCCGGCAAGTCTATCAAAACGGGGGAGATTCGACTAGCTACGTACCGATTTCGCAACCGCAGCCACTCGGCGGCAGCGAAAAAGCCTGCCGCGCTCAAACAAAATAACAAGCCTTATCTTTGCATGAGCAAGGGGGTTTACTAAAAGAGTGCCCCCTGTCGCGTATAATCTGATAGAATAACGGCGTACGACACTCGTGCGCGATATTTGGGGGCAATCTCTTGAGGACGATCAGACTCGTCTGCGCGCTGACGCTGATCTTGACGATCGTCGCGGCTTGCAGCGATACCGGCAATACATCCAAAGACGCCCTGTCCGCGCAGCGCCTTCTGCCCAATCTGGTCGACTACGCCGCGACCGATGTCGATACCACCATCGACGGCGCTTTTGCCGCAGTGGGTGGCGCCGCCCTGGTGGGCGGGCAAATCGGCATTACAGCTTTTGTCGCCAAGGCGGAACAGATCCTGCAATGCTTCCAGGACCGGGGCGCTATCGCCGCCAAGTTCTATTCGCAGTCCGATCCGGACAATACCATTCCACAGGTTGGCGCCGTGCTGGTCATAAACCAGTCGCGCATCAATCAAGAGATGATTAACTGCGCGCTGGGCGGGCAGGAAGAAGCCGTATCGGCGCAAAGCCTGAATATCGAGCCTTGCGCAAGCGCGGGCACCATAAGCTACGAAGGCGATACCATAAGCTACGTCTACGCCGGTTCGCATCCCGATGTTTGCGCCCTTTACCAATTGCACTTCGAAAATCTGGCAAATCAGACGAGCGCTGAAACGGAAAGCTAAGTAGAACCAAGAAAGTAATGAACATCTTGAGGAATAGATTTCGGGCGACATGGTAGGGCGCCCCTACGGGTTTCGACATAAATGACGAATGTAGGGGCGACCAATCTGGTCGCCCGCCGATAAAGCGACGGGTTTCAGCATGGTATGACGGGAGGCAATGATGGGCAAATTCAACGGTTTGGGATTACATCTGGGTAATCTTTCGCGTCTGTCATCGGCAAAATCACGCTCGATCAGCGCCGAGAACTTTGCTGGCGCCAAAGGCAAAGGCGGTATGGCTGACGAAGGGACCGGCAGCCAGGCCGCGCGCGACCTGGGCCATGGCTGGAAAGTCTCGCCATCCGTGCGTATCAAAGCCGGCGAAACTTTTACTGTCGCCGACATCGACGGTCCGGGCGCCATCCAGCAAATCTGGATGACGCCCACCGGCAACTGGCGCTATTCGATCTTGCGCATCTATTGGGACGGGAGCGAATCCCCCTCGGTAGAATGCCCGGTGGGCGACTTTTTCGCTGTTGGCTGGGGCCAATACGCGCAGGTGACTTCGCTGCCGATCTGTGTCAATCCGGGCAGCGCCTTCAATTCTTACTGGGAGATGCCCTTCCGCCGGCATTGCCGTATCACAATGAGCAATATCGCCGAAGAGGACATGACGCTCTATTATCAGGTCAACTACACTTTGACCGACGTGCCCGAGGACGCCGCCTATTTTCACGCGCAGTTCCGCCGCGTCAATCCCTTGCCGTTCAAAGATGTCTACACCATCGTCGACGGTGTCCGCGGACGAGGACATTATGTCGGAACCTATGTAGCCTGGGGCTCCAACAATAACGGCTGGTGGGGCGAAGGCGAAGTGAAGTTCTACCTCGACGGCGACGAATATCCCACGATTTGCGGCACCGGCACCGAAGATTATTTCTGCGGCTCCTATAATTTTGATCCCAGCCCGCGCCACGACCAGGGATACATGACCTACACCACGCCCTACGCCGGTTTTCACCAGGTGATCCGGTCCGATAACGATTACAGGGCGCAGCTAAGAATGGGCATGTACCGCTGGCATATCATGGATCCGATCCGCTTTGACGAAGACTTGCGCGTCACCATGCAAGCGTTGGGATGGGGTTACAACCGCCGCTATCTGCCCTTGCAGGACGACATCGCTTCAGTCGCTTATTGGTATCAAACCTTGCCGCAGACGCCATTCCCGCCCTTGCCCGAGCGCGACAAGCTGATGGTGATCTAAACCTCAAGGCTTCCGCGTCAGTTCGTCGTAAAGGCGCTCATAGCTTGCGGCAGTCTTTTGCCAGGTGTATTCGGCTTCGACCAGTTCCCGTCCGCGAAGGGACAAGCGCTGACGCAGCTCCTCATCGCTCAGGACATGAAGCGCGGCAGCGGCGATGTCCTTCGCTTCGGCGATGATCGCGGACTGGCCATGTTCTACGTTGATGCCTTCAACGCTTAACGGCGTCGCCAGCAAGGGAATGCCCATCGCCAGCGCTTCCAGCACTTTGTTCTTCAGTCCGGCGCCCATGCGCAAGGGGCAGACAAAAGCCGTCGCGCGCGCCAGGAATGGTTGCACCTCGGGAACGCGCCCGGTAACCAGGATGCGGCTGTCAGCCAGGTTGCGCATCCACTCCGGCGGATTATTGCCGACCAATTGCAATTTCGCACCCGGCATTTGCCGCCAGATCTCGGGCATGATTCGCTCAGTTAGCAGCCGGGCCGCGTCCTGATTCGGTCGATATTCGAAGTTGCCAACGAAGAGCAGGGTCCTCCCGTCACGATCCGCGCCTTGCCAGGGGAACTGTCCCAATTCGATACCGTTGGGAATCACATCCACCGGCAGTTGGGGTTGCAGTGACAGCAGCATATCCCGGTCTTTCTCGGCGATCACCACGGTGCGGTCATAGGGCGAATACATGAATCGCTCGAAGCGGCGAACGATCGGCAAGCGCAGCGCGGCGCTGAGTTGACCCTGCCGCGCTGCGCTGCGCAAATATAGCGCATGCGATTCGTAGGGTGTAATCAGGTTGGGCATACTTTCAAATAGTGGATGGTATTCGTAAACGCTGACCGAGCCGAAACAGTGCGCCAGATCGTAATCATGGCTTTGCAAATACCGCTCGATCGCTCGCCACAATTCGGGGCTGAAACTCATGTCGGGGGTCCTGGCAAAGCGCTTCGACGGATCAAACAGGCGCTGCAGATAGGCTTCGCCACCACGACGAGACTCTCGTATCAACTCGAGATGCCGGAAGAAATCGCGATATTCCGCGATCCATTGTGGATCGTCGGCGCGGTCGTAAAGCGCGAGCAAGTCGATGGTATGACCGCGCCCGGATAATTCCCGCGCCAAATGCCAGAGGATCAGGCGATCGCCCAGGTGCAGCGGATATGGCGGGCAACGCGAAATCAGCAGAATCGTCTTCATAAGGCGGGTGTCGGACTGTCCATGGCTCCCCCTATCCTACCAATCGCGAAATCCTCTTGAAAACCTCCGCCATTCTTGGGAAAAGAAAAACTCATCGCGAGGATGAGTTCCAAAGGTGCCGAGACCCAGACTTGAACTGGGGACATCAGCATTTTCAGTGCCGCGCTCTACCAACTGAGCTATCTCGGCATCTCATCGCTAAATGAGAGGTTGAAGTGTAGTGGTCCGGGCGCTGGATGTCAAGGACAAACTGAGGATCGAGGAGCGGGGATTCATCCCCCGTCATTGGGAAAGGACCGCGCGCAGCCAGGACCGGATTAACGCCCCGGTCTCGTCTGGCGCCGACTGCGGGAAAAGGTGCCCCTGCCCTTCGATCACGTTTATGGTCGCCGAAGGCGCCAGGCGCTGTACAGCTTCTTGACTCGCTTGATCGAAGGTATCGCTCGCGCCGCCGCGGATGATCAACACTGGCAGCAGACCCTCCAGCTTCGGCAAATCCTCCCAGATTCGCTGGTAAACCGTGGAATAATAATAGACTTCCCATTCAACGGACCAAGCCAGTTCGTAGCCGGACCTGTTGGAGCGTTCCCGTAAACCATGGTCGACATACAAGCGCAGCGCTTCATCGGACCAATCGGCGAAATGAGGCCGGTCCCGAAAACGCGCGAAAGCCAGATCCCGGCTTTCGAAGAGGCGTCGACGCCGCAACGCGCCCCTTACCAGGGGTGTTTGATCAAGCGCATCCTGTTGCGCCGCCGTTTTCAGCCAATCCAGCAATTCCCGCGGCAAAATCGTCGGATCGAGCATGACCAGCGCCCGGAAGCGCTCAGGCTCTTTGATGGCTGCCAGCATTGAAGCGATACCGCCAAAGGAATGACCGATCAGGATGATTTCGCCCATTTTCCACCTGTCAAAAGCGCGGAGCAGATCATCCGCCAAAACATGCCATTGGCGCAATTCCTGCGGCGGCGCCTGATCGCCCCATAGCGCCCGCGGAGGGAAACAGACCGCGCGATAGCGGTCCGTCAAAGAACGCAGCATAGGTCCGTAAGTTTGCGGAGGAAAGCTATTGGCGGGGGCGATGTGTATAAGGGCTGCCTCCGCTGGTCCCCCCAATTCGAGCAATCTCTGTGGCACGTTTTACACCTTTGTATGCCTAGAATTGTAAGTTACATTTTGAACTGCTCAAGTGAGCTGAAGGGGAGAGTGAACATGATTGACCGCTCTATATTGTTTGCAGTCGGCGCCTCGTTGATCGCGCTCGTAGTGGTGCTGGAACTGGTGCGGCGGCGACGCTTGCGCGAGGAATACTCGCTCTTGTGGCTGGCGACAGCCATCGTGATGCTCGTCGTCGGCGTCTGGCGCGATCTCTTGCACAGCCTGGCCGACCTGGTCAATATCGAATACCCGCCGAATCTGCTTTTCCTGCTGGCCGCGTTGTTCCTGCTTTTCATCCAGCTCTATTTCTCGACAGTCATCACCAAGCTGACACAAGAAAACAAAGAGATCGCGCAACAACTCGCGCTGCTACGGTACGAAGTTGGGCATATGCGCGGGGAGCGCGTTGATGGCAGCGACGACGAGTCCGATTAAGACAAAGACATAGATGACCAGTTCCGGCAGGCGCAGGCGCAAGGGATTGCTATCCGAACGCGCGAACTCCCTCATGCTGCGCGGTGGCATCGCCGGTCGGCTCAGGCGCGGCGCGATCCGCCAAGCCAGCAAAAACCCGCCAATCAAGCCGCCGATATGCCCCCAACTGTCAATGCGCGATCCCGGGAAAAAGCCGATGACGAGGTTCATGCCGATCAAAAAGAGCATGTGACGCAGGCGCCCTTTCACATTGGCATAGACGCCGCGGTGCTGATAAAGATGCGCCGCTTCGGCCGCAAAGATCGCGAAGACCGCGCCCGATGCCCCAACCGATGGCGCGAGCGGATCCCCCAAAGCCAGGCTCAACGCCGATCCCGTCAAACCGCCCAGGAAATAAATCAACAAAAAGCGCAGCCGGCCAAAGATCGGTTCGACGGTACTGCCGATGATGTACAAGGCGTACATGTTAAAGAGCACGTGAGCCAGCCCGCCATGCAGGAACATGGCGGTGAACAGACGATAAACCTGCCCCTGGTACACGACAAGCGGCGGGTACAAGGCGCCATGTACCATGAACTCGCGTTCGATTTCAGAGGATAGCATCATCGCGGCGAAGATCAGAACATTGATCGCCACCAATACCAGCGTCAGCTTTGGCTGATCTTCGGGCGGGCGGCGGAAGCGCTTTGTTCCAGCTCGCGAGGCGGAAATCTGAAGGCGCTCTTGACCCTTTGGCTTTTCGTACAATGGATGTTCGTTGTCAGAAGGAACAGACATGAGACGGTCTCGCTATTTTTTTGAACGGCTCTATGATATGCCAAAAGCGTCATTTGTATATTGGAATTCCAGTCATTAGACGCCCCCCAACTCAGCTATTGGCAAAACATTGTGGTAAACATTAAAATACTGCAACATTTTGTGATAAGCTTATTCTATATTCGCGCCTTTGACCATATAATGGTTTAGGCGCAATTAATAAGACAGGATATGCGGGCAGATGTTGGAGAACAAAATCGTGGACATGATGATCGTCCCGGACCGGACCTATTGCGAGATGCACGAAGAGGGCGACGCCTGTGACGTGATTGTGCGGATGGAAAATGGCGCCATGTACACGGCGCTCTTCGCCACGATATCCTATGTCCACCGCCAGATGGATTTGACCTTGATGGTGACGGAGTCCATTCCAGAGACGCCGCCCGTCCGTTACGCCGTGGTCGATACGCCGCATATCATCGTTGACGAATTGGAGCGCTCCATTATTGAGGACACCATCGACAACCTGGTGGCGCAAGACGTCTTTGAGAGTCTTTTCACGCGCGTCACCAGAGACGACGACGCCGACAGCCAGCGAACTAGCAGCGACGGTGAGCGCGCCACGCAAGAGATAGCGGCCGCCGTCATCGAAGAAGTGCTGGTGATCGTCGGCGACTAAACGATCCTTCCCCTAGTCCACCAACACCATCGCCCCGTACAAGCCTGCCCGTTTGCTTTTCCGCTTTCTCCGCTATAATTTTCCGCGGCTCACCGTCCAAAAGCGTTGACGGGCTCTTGCCGCCAGTTCATTTGGCGGCAGAGCGCATTCGATCCCACACCGCGACAAGATACAAATGACCGAGGAATACCCATGTCCGACGAACGTTATGAAGACAGTCAACTTTACAAGATTCGCCATTCGGCCGCCCATGTGATGGCAGAGGCCATGCTGGAACGTTTCCCCGAAGCCAAGATCGCTATCGGTCCGCCCATAGAAGACGGCTTCTATTACGATTTCGATCTGCCGACCGCCATCAGCGATGAGGACATCAAATGGGTCGAGAAGCGCATGAAAAAGCTCCTCGCGCAAAGTCACAGATTTACCCTCCGCGAGGTCACGCCGGCGGAAGCGCGCGAAATTTTCCAGGACCAGCCCTACAAGCTGGAGTTGATAGATGATCTGGTGAATGGAGCGCAAGACGACAACGGCAGACCGGTCGCCGCTCCGGCGGAGAACCTGACCATTTACACGCAGAGCAATTTCACAGACCTCTGCCGCGGACCTCACGTCGAAAGCACCAAAGAGATCAATCCCAAAGCCGTCAGCATATCGCTGCGGCGGCCCGCCGGCGCCTATTGGCGCGGCGACGAAAAGCGACAGCAACTGACGCGGATCTACGGCACCGCCTGGGAGACGCCGGAGGAACTGCGCGATTACCGCGCGCGGCTGGCAGAAGCCATCAAGCGCGATCACCGCGTCCTGGGCGAAAAGCTGGATCTCTTCGTGATCGACGCCATGGTCGGCAAGGGTCTGCCGCTGTGGCTGCCCAATGGCGCTGTCCTGCGCGATACGCTGGAACGCTGGCTGCGCGATATTCAGATCGAGCGCGGCTATCTGCCCGTGATCACGCCGCATCTGGGCAATATCGAGCTCTACAAGACCTCCGGGCACTACCCCTATTACGCGGACAGCCAGTACAGTCCCATTGATGTCGACGGCGACGAGTTCATGCTGCGGCCGATGAATTGCCCGCATCATTGCCGCATTTACAGCAGCCAGCCGCGCTCCTATCGCGATTTGCCGCTGCGCTATGCCGAGTTCGGCACGGTGTACCGTTACGAGCAGTCGGGGGAGTTGCGCGGCTTGACCCGCGTGCGCGGTTTCACCGTGGATGACGCCCATCTCTTCGTCCGTCCCGATCAATTGCTGGGCGAATTCATGGCTGTCGTCAAGCTGATCCAACACGTCTTTGGCTCCCTGGGCATGAGCGATTTCCGCGCTCGCATCGGCACGCGCGATCCCGACAGCGACAAATATGTCGGCGACAACGCCCTGTGGGAAGAAGCCACCATCGCTATTGTCGACGCCTGCGAAGAACTGGGGTTGGACTATCACATCGAACCGGGCGAGGCAGCTTTCTATGGACCCAAGCTGGATTTCATCGTGCGCGACGTCTTGAAGCGCGAGTGGCAGTTGGGCACCGTGCAGGTCGATTACAATCTGCCGGAGCGCTTCGACCTGGAATATGTCGACAGCGACAACGAACGAAAGCGACCGGTCATGATCCATCGCGCGCCCTTCGGCAGCCTGGAACGCTTCATCGGCATCTTGATCGAGCATTTCGCCGGCGCTTTCCCGCCCTGGCTGGCGCCGATTCAAGCCGTCATCATCCCGATCCGCGAGAGCCACAACGACTACGCGGTCGAGGTTGAAAACTTGCTCAAGACACGGGGCATGCGCGTGAAAGCCGATTTGCAAGACCGCAATATGCGTTCCAAGATCAAGCAGCACCGGCGAATGAACATTCCCTGGCTGCTGATCGTCGGCGACCGCGATATCGAGAACCGCACTGTCAGCCTGCGCTTGCGGACGGATGAAGACCTGGGCGCGCTGCCCCTGGCCGAATTTGTCGGGGCGGCGCGGGAACGGATCGACAGCTACTCGCAGGAGATCCGGTTGTAGGACTTTCACCGTTGTCAACGGCAACAAAGCGGTTCGACGGATTTCGCGAAGTCAACGTGGACTTCTCAGTTGCCTGTGAGTCGACGTTCTACATCTTTTAGAAGTTCAGCAATTTCGCCGTCGCTGATGTTTTCTTGCTCCGTCTTCGCGTAGACGGAAATCATAGTCGCTTGATCGGGCGGGTGGATACAGTAGATGAAGCGATAACCCTTTCGTTCCCCGCCGGGTACTGCTCTCTTTTTAACAAACCACCGTCCGCGCAAACGGAACCAGTAGGTTATTTTGCGTGAGCGCGGCAATCCGTTTCGCTGCCGCCGAGCGGCTTATTTCGCCTAGCATTGTAAACAATGCCGTCAAAGCCCGGTATCGCATCGCCGGGCTTTTCACCCCGTTTGATGTCCTCGGTAAGCAAATAGGACTGCTCCAGAGCAGCCCTATTTGCTTTCCAATCGTTTGAGCTGTCGTTTGTATCGTTGCAGGCTATGGACGGATATTCGCATTTTGCGCTAATTCTTCACGCGCCAGTTCTTCGGCGATTTCGCGATGCATTTCATCAACTGGCTGACCCTTGCCCCCTGACATGACAAAACGATAACCTTCGCTGATATCCTCAAGGATATCCGCTTTCGTCGGCGCTTCATCGCTGTCGATATCCGCAATCTGGTCGCTGTCGCGCAGTTCAGCGGATGGCTTTGATTTGGGTTCGGGGGGCGTAGCCAATTTCCTTTGCAAATCAAGAATAAATGTTTCGAATGCAAAAGTCAAACGTCGTTGATCACAGAATAGCCGCTTGCCCAATTGCGCAGCGCTCCAGGCAGGACTCGAACCTGCGACACTTGGTTTAGGAAACCAATGCTCTATCCACTGAGCTACTGGAGCAATGCTGAAATTATAGCAGAGTTGTCTTAGGGCTCAAGCGGCGGGCTGTCCGAGGGGTGCATTTCAGATTATTGGCAAGTTACATAATTTTGCCGTTCAAAAGCTCGATTAAACACAAAGACACGAAGAACACAAAGTTTTTACTTGAAATCTCTGTGCGCTCTGTGCCTCTGTGGTGAATCCGTACGTAGAACCCGTCAAAGGGCGATGCGCTTTTGTAATTCCTAGAGCATCCTGCCAAAATATTGAAATGCCCCCTGTACGAGACGCCACGACGCCGCTGACACGCGACCAAGCGCTTTGAAGAGCCAAACACCCAATATTTGATGTGTTACAAGCCTTGAAAATCCTGGTATAAACCTTACAGTTACGCTAGCAGAGGGGCGCAAAATACGCTACTATAACCGAAGTTCGCAATCGTTCTGCCAATTCTCGGCTGGGAAGCCGGCAAGCTTTGGCTCGAGACACGTTCAAGGAGAGTCCAAATGACCCATATCATCACCAGCCTGTGCCTGCGGGATGGCGCTTGCGTGGAGGTCTGCCCGGTCGAGTGCATCATCGCTGGCAAACCGGAAAACGAATGGCCCTGGTACTTCATCGACCCCGATACCTGCATTGATTGCGGCGCCTGCATTCCCGAATGCCCCTTTGAAGCCATCTTCGTCGAAGAAGAGGTATCTTCCGAGTACGAAATGATGGACGGTCAAGAACGTGTGCCCTTCGATACCAAAGTCATCATCGAACACGAAGAGGGCGACATTGTCGATCTCACCCCGGACATTCAACCCAATTACGATTTCTTCACCAACGGGCCAGGCTACGACGCCCTGAACATGTAAGCGCTGCGGAAAGCGCCGATAGGCCTCGTCGATCCGCCGAGCGGCCTCCGTGATAGAATCTCAAGTCCCAAACAGGCGCTGGATCCCGTTGTCATCAGCGCTTTGAGCGATTGGGCGCTCTGCTTTCATGGGCAGAGCGCCTTTCTGATATAGACGACGCGCCGCCGCATGGCGCCGTTCGACGCGCAGAACGAGAAAATGAGAAAGAAATACGCGGCCAATGTCCTGATCGTCATCTGTTCTTTCGCCATAGCGCTGGTTTTTCTGGAAGCCTTCCTGCGCGTGGCCGGGGAAACAGACGCCGACGGACAATTCACTTTTCTAGGCTACACCTTGCAGCCCTATGTCCTGCCAGTCAACCAGTTGCGCGTGAGAATCGATGACTATGTCGAGAATCAGGAATATGCCACCATCATCGCTGACGAATGGCTGGGCTGGACCTATCATCCCAACTGGGCTTGGAATGACGGCGAGTTCACGATTAACGGCGCCGGCTTGCGGGCGCGGCGCGAATACAGTTCGACGCCCCCGCCCGATACCCTGCGCATCGCGGTCTTCGGCGATTCCTTCACCGCCGGGGAGGAAGTCAAGGACGAAGAGACCTGGTCGCGGCAACTGGAACTGGGGCTGAACCGAGCCGGGATCCGCGCGGAAGTCATGAACTTCGGCGTCGGCGCATACGGGATGGATCAGGCATTCCTGCGTTGGCAGCGCCTGGGCGCGCAATTTCAACCGGATATCGTCATCTTTGGCTTGCAGCCGGAAAACCTCAAGCGAAATGTCAATGTCTTCAGGCAGATGCTGAATTCGGCCGGCATGCCATTTTCCAAGCCGCGTTTCGCCCTGGTCAATCAAGAACTGACCTTGCTTAACGCGCCGGCGCTGCCGCCGGAGCAATTGACAGCCGTCTTCGAGGACTTCGCCAATCATCCACTGGCGCCTTGGGAATTCCACTACCGTAGCCGCCAGGTGGCATCGAAATGGTGGTCCTGGTCTCGGCTCGCCGGATTTCTCTACGAAGCGCTAAAGAGTGATGAAGAAAATCAAGACGTCTATCTGCCAAACAGCGAAGGGGGCACGCTCGGCAAGGCGATCCTCACTGCCTTTGGGGAGGATGTCACGGCGCGGGATACCGTGTTTATTGCGCTGCATCTGCCATTGCGAAGCCACCTCATACGCCGTTACGAAGGCAGAGACCCGCCCTATAAGTTCCTGCTTGACTATGCGAGAGAGAATTATCACTACATTGCTATGGAAGAATATTTTGACCCGCGCCATGTGGATTATGAATATTGGGGGGCGCACTTTCATTATGGACCGGAGATTACAGCCCTGGTCGGCCAAGTCGTCGCCGACCGGATAGAAACCTGTGTCCGTGACTTGTCTTGCGAACTGTCGCGATTCCAGGATCCATCTCCCTTGTTCATCGAGGCTTGAGCCCGGGCGCTGTACGAATGTCCGAGTGACCAGCCATCTGTCAGGAGAGTCAGGGACTTTTTCCCAGGAGACGCCGCCTTGGCGAGACCATGCCGGTCACCAATCCAACGCTGAACAGAACGATCAGCAGACCGAATAACATGCCCGGGCTGATGCGCTCTTGCAGCCAGATGGCGCCCAAAATCACACCAAAAATCGGCACCAGCAAGGTCACTGTCAGCGCCTGGATCGGTCCCGCGCTGATGATGAGATAATAGTAGAGTTGATAAGCGAAGGCTGTGCAAACCAGGACCAATGCCAGCAGTGCCAGGATCGCGCCGGTAGGCGGAAGCTCGCGCGGCAGATCGAAGAGCGATACCGGCGCCAGGATCAAAGCGGCGGCGATCAGTTGTCCGCTCGACATTGTCAGATTGTTAAGGCCGTGGAATGTACGCTTGGCATATACGCCGCCCAGGGCATAACTGAACGCCGCGCCCAACAAAGCCAATGCCGCCAGCAAGAAACGGGCATCCAGCGTCATTGGGCTGCCGCCAACGACGATCGACACGCCAATAATGCCCATTGCCGCGCCGATCAGCTTGTAGACAGTCAGCCGTTCTCCCAAGCCTGGAACCGCCACCAGCGCTGTGAAAAGCGGCGTCGCCGAAAGCAAGATCGCCGCCATAGAACCGGAGACGGTCAGTTCCGCCCAGCCGATCAGCGTGAATGGCAGCGCGGAGCCCAAGAAACCCAGCACCAGAAACTGGCGCCAATGGCTGCGGATCTGCAAATCGATGGCGCGCAAACGGGCGTATCCAACCAGGATCGGCGCAGTCAGCGCCACGCGGGCAAACATCAAAAAGACGGGACCAAAAGGTTCGACAGCGACGCGAATGAAAATGTAAGACGCTCCCCAAATCGCCCCCAAAAGGAATAGCGCGCCAAGCTGTGTGATTGACAATGTCGCTACTTTCGATCGCTTCGATAGACCCCCGGACATTCTAGCAGAATGCGCCCCGCGGACTATCCGAAACTTGCGCTCGTGAGGGACCTTCCTATCCAAAAGCATAGGCTAAGCCTGGCCATTGGTTGAATGCCGGACAGGGCAATTCCGGTGCATACTATTTACATCGCAAACAAATAAGGAGATGAATGTGACAAACACATTGCAAGAACTGTCAGACGATATGGCAAACGTGATTGAGGGCGCCGCGCCGAGCGTGCTGCGCGTCGACGCGCGACGCCGCCTGCCGGCCACCGGCATCGCCTGGTCGCAGGAACTGATCGTGACAGCCCATCATGTCGTTGAAAGCGAAGACCATATCACCATCGGGCTGCCGGACGGCAGCCGCATCGACGCCAGTCTGATCGGTCGCGACCCGCATAACGACCTCGCCCTGCTTCGCGCTGATGGCGGCCTGACCCCGGCTAACTGGGCAGCGGACGATTCCTTGCGCGTCGGCAATCTGGCGCTGGCGCTGGGACGCCCGGGACAGAACGTCAAAGCGACGCAGGGAATCGCCAGTGGATTGGTCAGTCCTGCAGATATCAAGCGGCGACGCGAGAAGTTCAGATCAATGAAAATGGAATACAGTCGTGGACGGAAGCGTCGGCGCCGCGCGCGAATGGAGGGACTGGGCGATTTCTTTGAGCGCGGCGGCTGGCTGCGCGGCCTCGCCGACGGCTTCATTCAGACCGATGTCACCATGTATCCCGGGTTCTCGGGCGGTCCCTTGCTAAGCGTTGAGGGCGCCGTCCATGGTATGAACACATCGGGATTCTCCCAGGGCGTCAGTATCGCGATTCCGGTCGCGACGATCCGCCGGTCTGTCGGCGCCTTGCTGGCGGATGGCAAAATACAGCGCGGGCATTTGGGTATCGGCGTGCAGGAAGCGCGTTTGCCGGATAAAGTCGCCGAGGCCTTAGAGCAGGACACCGGCTTGCTGATCGTGTCAGTCGACGCGGACAGTCCCGCTGCCCAAGCCGAGCTGATGGTCGGCGACATTCTGACCGCGCTGGACCAAAGCGCAATCGAGCATGTAGACGAACTGCAGCTCCTGTTGACGAAACTCGCAGCTGGCACTGAGGTCTCAGTGGGCTACGCGCGCGGCGGCGAATACTACGATGGCAGCGTCATTGTCGGGGAGAAGTAGAATTTCTCTCGCGGGAGTAACTATGGAGCTTGCCCGGTACTTGTAATGTCGCTTTCGCTCCGGTCTACTCCCCTCAATCCCCCCGTAGCAATGGGTCGCGTAGACACTGACCTCCGGGGGCTGGCGAGCGGACACTTTTTCATTTCGCAGAATTTCGCTACGAAATCTGATCATTCCGCGGCAATTTTCGGGCGACCCAAGGGTCGCCCCTACATTTTCAGACATAGATGAACCTGTAGGGGTCAGCCTTGGCTGACCCGTCGCAATCGCAGCGCCTTACTTCAAACGTGTCCGCTCCTCAGCCTCCGCGGGGAGGGGGAGCGCAAGCGCTGACCAGCGTATTTCATCCGCGCAATTGCGAGACCTCGCCGGCTTGGTCGTAAATCGTGATTTTCAACACAGCCCGATAGTTTGCCCCGGTCGCTAATCCACGCCGTAAAGCAGCGTGTCGGGATAAAAGCCGAACCAGCCGAACCAGAAAGCCAGGTGCCCGCCGATGCGCGCCAGCCCTTCGCCATCCTCCGCGATCAGCGCGTCCTCGGCTATCTGCCAGTCGCGACCATCGTCGCTGACGAGCGTCGACTTGTCAGCGCCCGCGCTGAAATGGCGCCCATCGCTCTCGTAAGCGCGCACGGCAGCCCCGCCGGGCTCAAAGAAGTCTCGCTCGGGCGAGGCCTCCGCGACGATAACCAGGTTGGTCCCTCCGACGCGATCATTGATGACGCGCTCGGGAATGATCGTTTCCAGCGGATAAGCCTTTGCCTCCCCCTGCAGGCGCAAGGCGAATACCATGTCCTTGTTTTCGACCAGAGCGGTATCCTGCTGCCAGGAGGGGAACATCAATTCAGTGCTGTTGAAATAATCGCTGTAGGCGGCGCCATTGGTGTAATTGCGCAGGAAACCTGTGTCCAAACTCAAGACGCTGGTATCCGGATGCTTTTCCAGCCAGCTCGCCCAATCCACGACAACAACCGGCAGCACCTCCAAAACGACGTCGCTTGAGGCCAGCGGACCGAAGGCGGGCGTTCCGGTAATCGCATTCCAGACGGTATCGGTATTGCGATCGTACATCAGTTTGTTGGAGCGCATCAAAAGGCCCGACGATCCAAACTCCAGGGCAGTATCGCCAAGATTCACGATCTCGCCCTCGAGATCCGTGTAGGTCAAATCGGCAATTTGGACATCGTATAGAACGCCCGCGCCACAAAGCGTGCAGTAAGCCAGCATGACCGGGCGTCCGCGAACCCGTCCGGACGGACCGTTTTCCGTCGCTCCTTCGCCGGCGCCAACATCAGGCAGGCTCTCCCACTCTGCGTCGTCGCCTTCCCATTCAATGACGTCAGTTTGCAGCCAACCGTCTGGCGGGCAAGCCGCGGATTGTCCCTGGACGAGAATCCAATCATTACCTGCGCGCCCGCGAGCCACAAAGGTTGTGGGAGCGCGGAAGCTACAAACCTGCTCGCCGTCAGGCGCGTCATACATGGGCGCGTGGCCGATAACGTCGTTGAACATCTCGTGCCAATTCAAAAGACGCAGTGGATAGGCGCGGCTGTCACCGTCCAGGCTGAGGCCGAAGACCAACTCGTCCGCCGCCGGATAGCTGCAATCAGAATCACGACAGAAGTCCTCAAATTCATAACCTTCCGCGACCGCGTCTTCCGGGCTGATCTGTCGGGCATTAACCAGCGATGGGATGCCGTCCACCGTGACGCCGCCCCAGACCGGTTCCACCATATTGATTCTTGCCGTGTCCAGGACGCCGGGAGCGAAGAAACGCATGAATTCCGCATCGACGAAGGCAGCCAAGACCTGTCCCTTGAATTCTTCATAGGATGGCGGCAGGGCAATATCGTTCCTGCCAGCCCATTCAAAGTAGCCGCGCCAATCCATGTCTTCGCCGGTCAGCGTGTTCAAGGCACTGATGACAGCGCGGTTCAAGGTCGCGTTTCGCGCGAAATAAGCGATGTCGATCAATGGGGCGACATAGAGCGGATCGCCCGATCCGGCGATGGCGTCATAAATGCCCAGGTCGGACTCGCGACCGCGCGCCACATCAAAGGTCGCGGCCAGCAATTGGATCATGGTTTTGCGATAGTTCGTCGTATCAAAGTCTGACGCGTAAGTTAATGATGACGACAGCATCACCAGCAAGAGCAGAACAACCGGTATTCGTAAACGCTTGACTTCATTCACGTTCGTAACTCCACACCTGTTTCGAGAAGCCTCGATAAAAGTTTGGCGTCTAATTCTTGCCATTGTCTTATGGAAGATCTTCTTCCGGCGCAGAAGTGAATCCAAGTTAGTCATGCGAATATAACCCCCCTCTAAATCTCCCCCCATTGCAATGGGGGGGAGACTTGCTCGCACCGCGCGAACTCCTTTTCTCTGACGCTTCGAGTCGCGTAGGGCGCGCAGAGACAGCCCGCCGACACTGACCTTCGAGAAGGGGTCGGGGGATGAGGTAGGCTGGCGCGAAATTCACATTACTTTTTTGGAACTACTGAGTCTCATCGCCATGCCAAGAACGGGCATCTGAAATTTGCGCCGGCGGTATCGCTATTCAGCGACGATAAACCTGCCCAGTTCGATAGTGCTATCTTGCGCTCCGGCCACATTGGTCAAGACGTCGTAGCGCACCATATCCGGCAGCGCGTACCAACCGGTCAAGACCAGGTATTCTCCCGGCTCGAAGCCCCGTACATTCAGCCGGACCGTTTCCAAATAGTCCGAACCAGCCCCCACCGGCCCGAAAGGGATGTCGTCCTGCCGCATCAGGACGCGATCCTCGTTTAAGACATGTATAAAGCGCTGATCATTAAACGTTCGCGGGGAATCGAAGCTCCACCAAAGGTGGATGACGAGTTCGCCTTCAATATCCTCCGGCATATGGTAGCCCGACAGCTCGATACCGCCTGCGACGCGGATCGGATCGTAAATCGCGCCGTCGGTTAACTGCTCGATCCGGACATCTTCCATCGTTACGTCGTGACAGAGCAAGACAGTCGTATCAACGCGATCCGGGCAGGGAGGATCCAGCTCGATGCGCAGCGTATGGTAACCCCTGCGCGCGATCGGCAAGGGAATGGACAAGACCGTCTGACCGACGACGTTCACAGTCTGAAGCGGCGCGTCGTTGAGCGAGAGATTGACGCGGCGGTTTACCGCCGCCAGGGTCGCGCGGAATGTCAGCCATCCCGGTCGCTGCTTATAGATATAAACGTTGTGCGACCCGGCGTCCGAGACAAGTGAATAAACTGGTTCCTGGGTCGCGCTACGTCGTGATGGCCGTGATTCAAATACGGCATATCTTTCGTCTTCATAGGTGGGATCGCCCAGGCGTTCCAGCGCTTGAGGATAGAGTACGTTGAACTGACCGCTTTCCAGGGCGCGGGCTTTATTTATGATCACTGCGTCGGCGCCGGCCTCGGCCAAGAGCAGGGGATGAAAGCTGGAAAGCAGCACCAGCCTGGCTGGATCCACGGGCGTGACACGAGTTTCGTGTCCGGCGACCAAGGGTTTCCCATGTGCCGATTGCAGATACATCGCCTCTTTGGCCGCCAGCAAATTATCGTGCGGCACGTTGTAGACGGCGCGGATGTCGCCTCGTTTGGCCAAGTCGAAAATGCCTTGAGGGATAGCCGCCGGCACACTGGGAAATGCCGCAAATAACTGATAGTCGTGAAATATGAGCAAAGCGAGCAAGACCACCATGGCATTGCGAATCAGGCGACTGCGCCGCTGAAACAAAGGACCCTCCCAAAGAAGCAACATACCCCAACCCGCCATCATCGACAGAGCAAGCGCAAACAGGAACATGAATCGTCCCGGGGTACGCGCCAGCTCCACGAAGGGGAGATTCATCAAGAATGCGTAGGGAAGCGGGATAACGGTACTATAGCCGGCAACCGACACGGAAACTGCTTCATCAAGCAACTTGAGCACAGGACCCAATGCCAACAACCAGGCGGCAACCGCCACCAGCAACCACCAGTGTGTCTGTCGACGGAAAAGCAAGCCGACAAGCGCCAGGATCCCGCCGATGGCGCCGATGTAGCTAGCGCCTTCACCGAGGTTTGTACCGAGTACGCGGCGAGAGTGGAGGGCGATATCGCGCCAGAATGGATTCTCAAAAGAAGGCGTAACCAGACCCAAGAGATCGATACTGTAACGCACGTACCCGCCCGCTCCCCCATAATGAGGAGCTTGAAGAGTCCTTTCGACAACTGGCCAGAGAAAACCGATCAATAGTATTGTCCCGACAAGCGCGACCGATACTGTACGAGTCGCGCCGACGTAGTCCCTGCGATAAAGACGCGCCAGCAAAAAGAGCGCAATCAGCGGCGCGTGCAAATACAAGAATTGCAAACTGTGCCCCATCGCGGACAGGAGGAAAAAGATCACCGACAGCGCAAACCAGCGCTTGCGCCCGGCATCGACGTATTTGAACAGGCTCAAAAGCAGAATCGGTACCGGCCATTGCACCATCAAGCCGGCATGCCCGTCAAACAGGTGTCCCTGCATTGCCGGGAAGACCATATAGATTAGACCCGCTATCCAGGCAGGCACAAGATGGCGATGGGAAATGCGCTGGCAGGCGAAGATGTACATCGCCCAACCGTTCAAGGTCAGGGTTATGAGAAGCCCCAGGTTGTAGGCTGTTGCCAGGGGCATGGCGAAGGCGAAGAGCCACATTGGAAAGAACTGCAAGGGGTTGGCCCACAGAACTGCGCCGGGAAAACCGTCCGGGTAAGCCAGCAGCGACTGGTAAAAGACATCATCGCCGTTTTCCAGCGCTGTCTTGTACCACCAGACATGGCGCGCCATTTCGTAAGCGTCGCCCGTGCCGCCGCCCAGGAAACGCGTAGAGAAGGCGCCTAGTACGGATGAGATCAGATACAGGGTTACAAGCAGATAACCGCAGAGCGCCAATGTATGATGGCTTCGCAGCAGTCGCAACACGGTAAATCCTTCAGCGTTGGCTCAACAGTTCACTGTCACATTCTATCACCACCTCGCCAAACTTGTCGGCTATGGCGGGTCGGATGCCTATGCGGTGATCATGTCTCCTGTCCATCGGGAGCGCGCTCCGCGGACAACAAAATGCGCGTAAGACGCGTTCGATAAATGTGATACGGCGCGAGATGATCAAACTGCAAGAAGACGTCTTTTGTCACATAAAGCGTTTGATCGGCTATCTTGAGCAGGTAGCTATCGCGTTGTCGTCCTCGGCGTAGTACGCGCTCCACCTTGCCCCCAAGCGCCTCGACGCCATTCGACCGCAGATCGCTGTTAATGCGCATGATGTCGCGACCCATATGACCGATCATCACGGCGTTGACCAGAGTCAAGCCCAGACCTGCCAGCAACATGATCGCGTTATTTTCAGCCTGGCCAGCAAATATCAGCGCGGTTGAAGCTAATACGAGCGTCGAAAAAACCAGCGCGCCCATAAGCGCCGACCGGCGTTGACCGCGCCTCAATCGCTGCGCCTGTTCAATTGTAAGCTGGCCTCGTCTGTTGGCTCGCAGGTCGCTTTCGGTGAAATTGAGGGCGGCGCGCAAACCGTCCGCGGATGCTGTCATGGGGCAGTAGAGGGAGAACTGTCGGGATTTTCTTGATCGGGCCGCGGAGATTGCCCCGAATCTTGCCCGGGCAGTTGACTCTCGTCTATGGACAATTCCTGCTCTGGTCCTGCGGCGCCAGGCATGTCTTCGATGTAAATCGAGCGGCTTGGGAAGGCAAAGCTGATGTCGAGATCCTCGGCAATGCTCATAATCTCCAGAAGCAGCGTCTCTTTGAGCGCGGTATATTCCCGCCAATCGGCGAGCAGAATCTGGCAAATGACACGCACATCGAGCGAGCTGGAACTGAAATCGACAAAGTGCGCGATCACCGATTCGGGATCGACATCGTCGGTTTTCAGCAGCAACTCGCGGATGGCTTCGACAACCGCTCGCAGTTGCTCGGATGTGGTGCTGTAGGTGAAAGTCAAGGTGACATCGAAGCGTCGTTTTTCCAGGCGCGACAAATTCATGACAACAGCATTTGTCAAGAGGTTGTTGGGAACCGTGACCAGCACCTGATCCAACTGGCGGATCCGGGTCGAGCGCATGCCCACTTGTTCAACAATGCCGGTCACATTGGGCGTTCTGATAAAGTCGCCCACTTTGAAGGGATCATCACTGACGATGGCCGCGAAACCAAAGAGGTTGCCAACCGTGTCCTGCGATGCCAAAGATATGCCAATGCCGACAACGCCCAAGGACGCGATCAAGGCAGCGACATCGAAGTCCAGTTCCTGCAAGATAAAAATGGCGCCCAAGGCGATGATGACGTATTTGACGACCGTGTTCAAAAATGGCAGCAAGCGATCGGGGATGGTCAAACCGGTGATTTGCCTGAAGAAGGCTGGATGCAAGGAGACAACCGCAAACATGCGGATCAAGGCGAAGAACACAGAGCCAATGATCAGTGAGCGACCGGCCGTTTCCGCGATCTGTTGTACTTCCGGCCCGAATTGAAACAAGTTAACCGTGAAGATGATTCCCAAACCGACAACAGCGATTCGTACCGGCGTCAGACTTTGGTTGAGCAGTTCGTCATCGACTTCGGTTTCGGTGCGCCGCGCAATCATACGCAGAGGACGAAACAGTATCGCGGTCAAGACCCAGCGCAGAATTATGATTATCAAGACGCAAATGATAATCAGCAGTAGATTGAGGATGATGTCTCTCACCAGAGGCGGCTGATCCTCAAGAAATGGCAACTGCGCGAGCAAATCCATCTGTTGCTCAATTCAAATGACGTTCGTCAGTCAAGCGACGCTAATTCTGCCGCAGTCATGAGGGAGATTCAAGCCTGCGCGGGTCTCGGGATAGGTTTTGCGGCGATTATGGGCGACTCACAGGCTCGTGATATACAGGGGCGACTGGCGAATCACCCCGGCATCCGGGCATGGCAATTCAAACGGGTTGGGGGGAAAATCCTAAGATTTTCCCCCCAACCCTGTTGCCGAACCCTTTTGCCCGAGGTTGCATACATGGTTTTCTATAGGCGCAACCCGCAACACTTTCATGTCGCGTCCGAAGCGACAATGCGGAAGCCAGCAGAATATGCGGGAAGGGCTAGACCTGGAAACCGTTGCGGTAATCCACAACTTTGCGCTCATAATCTTCGACAAAGCGCATCAATTTGCTTTCCAATTCGTCCCACTCATCGCTGAGGAACAATTGCCGCAATACCTCCGCGTTTTCCGTGACGAATTCGATCTTGCGCATGGGGTAATCGCCATAGGCAACGTGCCAAGCCATGTGCATGTAGACGCCTAGTTTCTGAATGGCTGGCACAAAGCTACTCAGCATGTAGCGGTAGTATTGGTCTTGTTTATCGGGTCTGATATTGTAGAATAGGATCAGTTTGTACCTGGGTCTGATGTGTTGGGATGATAGCATAAGTTGTTGAAGGTTGTTGAAGTAAAGTATAGTTTAACTTTAGCACAGTTTTCCTCGAAGTGGTAATTGGATTGGTCCCTAGCCTTTTGCCGTCACGGTTGGCATTTGCCATTGATCCTGTCAGGTTGCTTTGAAGCCGCAAGGCGGTCGCGTAGACACTGACCTTCGGCAGCGAGAAGGACGGTTGCGCTCGCGCATAACAATGAGCATTCTGTACGCGCGAGCAACGTCGGTTTATTGAATAAGGGATGCAGTAGATGCAGGAATTGCAACGGGCGATTGATGATCTACGTCATCGAGCGCGCCGCACTACCGACCCGCATGCCCTGACTGAGCTTGAACAAGAAGCTCGCGACCTGTTGACGGAAGCTAAAAACACCCCTCTCGAAGCGATCGCGCAGGCGCTCTTTTCCGAAATCGCCAGCAGCAGCCAAAGCGGATCACAAAGCAATATCGCGGCGATCCGCGGTCTGGTGCGCCGCGCGCGCATTCGCATCGAGATCGCCGGCGACGATGATGATGTCGACGAAGCCATCGATATTCTAGCGGACGCCTTGCAGGTTGATCCCGGCAATCCTGATGCGATCAATCTGCTGCGACAAGCGAGCAGGCATAGCGCGCAGGCAAAACAGCGCGTGCAGGAGTTGTTCGCGCGTCATAATATCCCCACCGCGCCATCACAGGACATTAGTCCAACGCGACCGCCAAATGTGGATTCGACGCGCGATCCCTCTGCCGCTGCTGGCTATACGCCGCCAATGACGCCGGCGCAGCCATCCAAACCTGCAAGCCAGCCTGCCGAAGAACTGAGCGCGCAAGCAAGCGCGTCGCTGGACGATCTGCTGTCGCGCTTGACCGAATACTACTATTCGGGCGATTACCAGCAGACTATAGATATCGCTAACCGCATCCTGGCGATCCAGTCAAACAACCCTACAGCCCTGGAATACCGGGAAAAATCCGAAGACAACTTGATCCGCGGCATCGTGCCCGATCATCGGATTCCCTTCGAGGCGCGGGTCGCCTATAACCGCGCCAACTCGCTAGTCCGCGCCGGCAACTACGAACAAGCCTCGGGTTTGTACCGCGAGGCGCGTGAACTTGCGGAACGCGACGGCATCCTGACCTGGAAGGACGTGGAGCAAGCTCTGCTGGATATACAAGACCTGGCGCTCGCTCGTGAACTGCTGGCGGATGGCGACCGCTTGATGGCGAACGACAGTTTTTCCGAAGCCTTGCGCAAGTACGAAGGGGCTTTGCGCGTGGTGCCTAACGATCCGCAAGCCGAGGAACGTCTGGAAATGGTCCGGCGGGTGCAACGAGACGTCGATCAGATCTCCGTCAACATGAACACGATCGGCGGCACGCTTGAGGAGCAGGTTGCCCAGATTAGCGGCGTGCGCGCTTTGCTGTCGCACGGGCGGCAGTTGTTGCCCAATAGCCAGCGCCTGGCGCAGATTCAGCACGAACTGGATACAAAGTTGGCTGCGATTCGCAGCCAGGTCAACGATCAAGCGCAACTGACCATAAACCACGCAAACAACGCAACCACGCTTGACGAACGCATTCTGCTGATGAATGCCGCCATCAAGCTGGTTGAGTTGGGCTTGGAGCTAGACCCCACCGACGGCGCATTCTCCGAATTATTGATGCGGGCGCGAAACCTGCAAGCCGACAGCAGCCGCGCGCAACAAGTAATAAAGCGCGCTCAGGCGCTGATCACGCAGAATTTCGACGCCGAATTGGCGCAGGCGCGTCAAATGCTGGCGGAGCTTGTGGGCGAATACGCTCAAGACGAGCGCTATCGCAGCACGGTGAACGACCTGTTCACACGATACCTGGAGCGCGCGGACGAAGCGCTGCAAGAGGGCAATATGCGCGATGCCAAGACCTGGCTGGAAGCCATGCGCGAGGAACCCTTCCGCATTCTGGGCAGGCGCACAGATCTTTCTCGCGTCGAAACTGTGATACGCCGTCATCGTAACCGCGGTCGCATCGTCATGCTAATCGTGATAATCATTCTCCTGGGTATGGGCAGCATCACCGCTGTCATGGCTCGCGGCCAGTGGGAGCCGATTCTCTTCCCGACGCCGACGCATACGCCAACAGCGACTCACACGCCAACAGCGACTCACACGCCGACGATCACGCCCACGCCGACGGACACGTTCACGCCGACCCACACGCCAACGCCCACGGCCACGCCGACGGCTACGCCGCCACCGACCGAGACTTTCACGCCGACATATACATTTACGCCGTCATATACGCCAACAAACTCCTACACCCCGACCGTGACGCCGACAGCCACAAATACGCCAACCGCTACCAATACGCCGACGGTGACGCCGACGCCGCCGGAATTGTGCCGCGCCGTTGTTTTGGGTCAGAACGGAATCAACTTGCGCTGGCGCCCCAAGCTATCGTCGGAAATGGTCGCTCGCATCCCGCCCGCGACAATCTTGCCTATACTGCAGCAGCAGCGGGAAGAAGGCACTGTAAACGGACCGATTTGGTTTTATGTTCGGGTCAGGATCGTCGACAGCGATTTGACCGGCTGGATCCGCAATGACACGGTGACCCCAATCACGGGTTCGGAGTGCCCGGTGCTTCCCTGATTCCACAATAGGGTGATTGCTGGTATGTTTCGGGGGACTCACAGAGTCGCCCCTACGGATTTCGGTATGGTTGTAGATGGCGTTTGGCAGGTGCTTTTGAATAAGCGTTGGCTGGTATCCCGATTGATGTTATGGAAACGGATCAGCTAGCGATCTAGCCGGTCTGTTGGCTACGTCTTACCAGGACGTATAGCCCCCGTCGACCACCAGATTCGTGCCTGTGGCGAATTTCGCGGCCGGCGATGCCAAATAGTGGATAGCGTTGGCGATATCTTCCGGCTCGCCGATGCGGCTCATTGGGGTCATTTCGTGCCAGGTCGCTTTCCACTCCGCGTTGCTGAGGGCGGGCAAGGTCATGTCGGTGCCGATATAGCCAGGCGAGACGCAATTCACGCGGACGCCGCGATCGGCCCATTCCGCAGCCAGGGACTTGGTCAAGAGGATGACGCCGGCTTTTGCCGCATTGTAATGTGATTGCGGCTGCGGCTTGTTGACGATCATGCCCGACATGGACGCCAGGTTGACAATAACGCCGCTGCCGCGTTCCAGCATGTGCCTGCCCAAGGCGCGGCAGCACCAGAAAACGCCATTGAGATTAACGTTCATCATGTTGAGCCAATCTTCGTCGCTGCATTCTTCCGCGGCAACGGCTTGGGCAATGCCGGCATTACAGACCAGAATGTCAATCTGCGGGAAGGCTGAAAGCGCGGACGCGGCCATGGCGTTGACACTTTCCGGGGACCGCACATCGACCTCGATGAACATCGACTTGCGCCCCATGGATTCGATCTCGGCCGCAGCGGCTTTGCCGTTCTCGGCGATGAATTCGGCGATGATGACGTCAGCCCCCGCGCCGGCGAATACCCGCGCTGTCGCCAAGCCAATACCCCGGCCCGCGCCGGTAATCAGCGCCGTTTGTCCACTCAGATCGAAATCCGGGTTACTCATGTCGATTCTCTTCCTGTTAACTATCCGAGACGCAATCTGCGCGACAATACCACATGAGCGCAAGCCATTGCAAGTTCAATAGGCAAGTCTACGGGGCAAAAGCCGCCTTCACAGAAGGTCCTGCCAGTTGTCTAGTCCCTTTCGAAAATGTACGTCTGAGGTCTTGCGCGATCAAATGAGGCGCGCTAGCCGCCGATGTGGTACATCTCGACCTTCTTCCGCTGGTCGCGCATTTCGTCGGTCAGGGAGTTGCGGATCTCGGAATAGCGGTCAATGCGACTGCCCCATGTTTGGCGAAGGATTGCTTCCAGTTCATCGTCTGTCGCGCCCGCGCGCAAGGGATCGCGCAGGCTGACGCCTTCCGTCGCGAAGAGGCATGTGAATATCAGCCCCTCTGGCGAGAGTCTCATTCGCGTGCAGGAACCACAGAAAGGCTGTGTCACCGAGCAGATCAGACCTATTTCGCCCCCGCCATCAACGTAGCGGTAACGCCGAGCAACCTCGCCAAAATAATTGCTGGCAACCGGTTCCAGGGGCATGGCGGCATGGACGCGCTCGACGATCTCGCGCGCTGGCACAACCTCGTCCATCTTCCAGCCATTCTTGTTGCCGACATCCATGTACTCGATGAAACGCAAGATATGCCCGCGATCCTTGAAAAAGCGCGCCAAGTCAACAACCGTGCGATCGTTGACGCCGCGTTGAACGACGGCGTTTATCTTTAGAGGACTAAACCCGGCCTCTTCAGCCGCGTATATGCCCCCGAGCACCTTGTCCACTCCGGAACGGCCGCCATTCATGTTGCGGAAGATCTCGTCATCCAGGGTATCCAGGCTGATCGTCAAGCGCTTCAATCCGGCCGTCTTCAAAACGGCGATCTTCTGGGGCAGCAGGTAGGCGTTGGTTGTCATCGCCAGGTCTTCGACGCCCTCCAGCGCGTCCAACATGGAAACCAAACGCTCAATGTCTTGACGAAGCAGGGGCTCGCCGCCGGTCAGGCGGATTTTCACCGCGCCCAATCTGACGATGATCCGGGTCAATCGAGCGATCTCTTCAAATGTCAGAAGCTGTGGCTTGGGCAAGAACTGATAACGCTCGCCGAAGATTTCCGCGGGCATACAGTAGGGACAGCGGAAATTGCAGCGGTCGGTGACGGAAATGCGCAGGTCGCGCAGCGGTCGGTCGAATTGGTCGATCAGGGTCATCTGGAGCGATCGTCTTTGATAATTGGCTCAATAGTGTATAAACAGGCGTCCATTTGCGCAAGTCTGCGAGTTCAGGCGCTGGCCTACGCCAGGGCGCAATGCGCGCCTTCGGCAAACGCTCGCATGTAGTGTCAGTATAGGCGAATTGTCTTAGAATTGGCTATGCATGGTATTTT
>DAOULD010000126.1:0-2229 GCA_034420635.1 Anaerolineae bacterium
GTAAGTCATGCAACGAAATAAGCCGCGTGTAGGGGCGACATATCATGTCGCCCGTCGATGCGATGGCGCGGTTTCGGGCGACCAGATTGGTCGCCCCTACGGGATTCGATTATCTTGTAGTTTTCTATATTTCATCAAATTATTCGCAGGACTTACTTGCATTTACTTCTGCGCCTCTGAGATTAATTTTCAGCTTGATTACATATTCTTTTAGCAACAGCATTTTTGAAGCGATTGCCCCGACTTAAGCCCCCATGCCGTTGACTTCGCCCAGCTGCGATTGGTAAATTTCCCGATAGATCTGGCTTGAAGCCAGCAGTTGCTGATGGGTTCCGCGGGCGGCGATGCGTCCTTGATCCAGCACCAGAATCTGATCGGCCTTGAGGACGCTGGTGATGCGCTGCGCGATGATAAAGGTGGTGCGCTCGGCGGCCAGTTTTTCCAGCGCGGCTTGTATTTTGGCTTCAGTTTCCATATCGACGGCGCTGGTGCTGTCGTCGAAGATGAGTATGCCCGGTTGAATCAGCAGGGCGCGGGCGATAGCGATGCGCTGTTTTTGCCCGCCGGAGAGGTTGGCGCCGCCGGCTTCGATCTGGCTGTCGTAGCCGGCTGGCATCCCCGTGATAAATTCGTGCGCTTGAGCTGCTTTGGCCGCGGCGATGACATCGTCCAGCGTCGCCGCGGCGTCGCCGTAGGCAATATTGTCGCGCACGGTTCCGCTGAAGAGAATCGATTCCTGCAGAACCATGCCGATGCCCGAGCGCAGGGCGTTCCCGTCCCAGGTCTTGACGTCAACGCCGTCAACCGAAACCTTGCCGCCGTTGACGTCGTAAAAGCGCGGGATCAGGTTGACCAGGGTGCTTTTGCCGGCGCCGGTCGCGCCCAGCAGCGCGATCTGCTGGCCTGGCTCCACGACGAAGCTGATGCCATGCAAAACGTCGTCGCCGCTGACGCCGGTCGAGCCGTTGTCCTGGTTGAGGCCGCGGCGGCTGTAGTGGAAGGAGACATTCTCAAAGGCGACGCGGCCGAGAACGCGCTCGGCTTGATGGGGCGCAGGCGCTATGGGCAGCGCCGGTTGCGTGTTGAGAACCTCCAGCAGGCGCTCGGCGGAGGCTTCGGCGCGGGCAGCCATCATGAGCAGATTACCCAGGAAGAGCAAGGGACCCATGCCGATCATCAAATAGTTGTTGAAGGCGATCAATTCGCCCAGGGTCAAGCGATCGCCCAGCACGGACAAGCCGCCAAACCAGAGCACGGCGACCGTGCCGACATTGGTCAGCACTTGCAGGACCGGCATCGCCACCGCCAGCAAATTGCCGACTTCGATGTTCTTTTCGCGATAGTCGACGTTGCTGGCGGCGAAGCGCTCAATCTCGAAGGGACCGCGCACAAAAGCCTTGACCACCTGTATGCCCGCCAGGTTTTCTTGAACCAGGGTGTTCAGCGCGCCCAGCCGCTGCTGGACGACGGTGAAAAGCCGGGTGGCCTGCACCATCAGATAGCGGATGAAAATTGCCGAGAGGCCCGCGACCGCAAACATGATCAGCGACAGTTCCCAATCCGTCAGCAGCAGCATGATCATGCTGCCGAAGATCATCACCAGGACGCGCAATATCAGCGACAGGCCGGCGCTGGAGAACATGCGCACGACATCGACATCGCTGGACACGCGGGTCATCAATTGACCGGTCCGCATCTGGTCCAGATTGGCGAAGGACAAGGACTGAATATGGCGAAAGAGCGCGTGACGGATGTCGTAAGCCAAGCCCTGCGAGACGACGGCGCGGCAATAGCCTTGGCCCAGGGTGCTGGCGGCGCCGACCAGGGCGGCGGCGAACATCAGCGCCGCGCCCAGCAGGATGCGGTCCATGTCGCGCGGACGGATACCCTCGTCGATCATCAATTGCAGCAGGCGCGGCACGCTCAGTTCCATGGCGACTGGCAGCACAGTCGTCAAGAAGCCGAAGAACAAGAACCAGCCGTAGGGTTTCATGAATCTGAAGATGCGCCAGAGGGACTTCATGGGACAAGTGTAACGGCGCGGGGGCGCGTCTACAAGCGGCGGGACGGGCATGGGTGTATTTCAGATTATTGGCAGGATGCTCTAGGAACTACAAAAGCGCATCGCCCTTTGACGGGTTCTACGTACGGATTCACCACAGTCGCTCGCAAGTCACAACTTGGCTCACACAAAATAACGAGCCCGTCGCTTCGCACCGGACGCCAGAC
>DAOULD010000127.1:0-15052 GCA_034420635.1 Anaerolineae bacterium
TATACTGTTGCCAAAAAAGGGGGCAAAATGAGGGCATCTTCCCAGCATTTGAGGGCAAAATCAGAGCAAATCAGGGCATCTTCCCAGCATTTCAGGACACATTGCGCCTCACAAAGCGCCCGCCCCGAGCAACGGCGATCCTGTTTCCCGTTAAGTATCTCATGTCGAGGACAGGCTAAATGTATTTCAACCGAAAAGGATACACGACTAGATCCTGTCAAACGCGGGATATTGCCAGTTGCCTGCCGGAAGGCGATATAGTTATCGCCTTATCGCTGTTCTCTCATTATAATTCTCTGCCGGTACTGCCTTGTGTCTAGAGTAGGGGACGAAAGCAATTGCTTGGACTGATCTATCCGATGGGGATGGTCCTGCTCAGTTGGCTGCTGCTGTTCTTGCTGTTCAGCGGACTGGGCTTGATAGCGCTGCGTCTGCTCGGTCGCGGGCTCGGCGCCGGAGTCGCTTGGTTCGACAGCTTCTGGCTGGGTTGGGCGCTGGCGCTGGCGGCGCTGCAATTATGGCATTTGCTGTTTGCGGTCGATGACAGCGCCCTTATTCTGCTGGCAATAGTCGCCGCCATTGGCTTGTGCCAACATCGCCAGCGCTTCATCCCTCAGCTGCTGCGACTGAAGAACAATCGCGCTTTTCTGCTGATGCTGCTGGTAGCGCTGTTGTGGATGTCGAACCGCGCCATAGAAATGCCTGACGAATCCGATACCGGCTTCCGCGATATCCAGGCAGTCATGTGGATGGATTCCTATCCCATTGTTCCCGGGCTAAACAATTTATTCTCGTCTTTGGCTTACAACCACTCCGTCTACTTGTACCATGCCTTGCTGGACACATCGATTTGGTCGGGGCGCTCCTATCATATTGCGACGGGCCTCCTGCTGACAGTCATGCTGGCCTATTCGCTTCACTCAGCCCTGAAGCTTTACCAATGCCGCGCGGAGGAGCGAGCGCGCTGGTCGTGGATCTTCGCGGCGCTTGTCATGCCGTTCTTATTCTTGTCCGCGGTCGGGCGAGGAAGCATTTCGCATTTTCTGACCGACGCGGCAGTAGATTTGCTAGGCATACTCGCCTTGATCTGGTTGCTGGACTTTTTGCAAGACGCCGATGCAGACCTCAAGGCGGCTTCCTGCCAGGTCCTTCGTCTGTCGATTGTTATCCTGGCTGGATTCACCGTCAAACAGACCTTTTGGGTATTCGGCGCCGGCTTAGCCGGGCTCGTCATAGTTGTTTGGATCCTCAGGACGGGCGGCTTGAAAAACCTTGGCCGATTGACGCGCTTGTCCCGGCCGGTGCTGCTGATTGCGATCATTTTCGCAGGACCCTGGATGCTGCGCGGAGTTGTGACCAGCGGATATATCGCCTATCCCCATGCGATCGGCAGGATAGAGGTCGATTGGGCGGAACCGCCCGATCTCATCACGCATCGGCAGCGACAACTGGCCACCAATACCCGGCGTCGTTATGGCGATCCCGATATTGTGCTTATGACATGGGACTGGGTCGGGCCATGGTTCGACGGCATCCGCAGCAACGTGAAGGATTTCGCGCTTCCGGCCGCCTTGACCATGTCGGGACTGTTCCTTTATGCGATCGCTCGAGCGCGACGGCGAGCCGGAGTAAGCCGAACGGGATTGGGTCTATGGGTCTTCGCTCCGCTGCTGATCATGCTGGTGTTCTGGTTCTTCAGTCTGCCAAATCTCAAATATGTGCGATACATCTTTTGGAGCGGCGCTGCGCTTTCATGGTTGCTCGCCATGCTGTCATGGACTAGCATCTCATGGCGCTTGCGCGTCTCAATAACTTACGCGGTATTGGGGATTTGTCTGGCGTACTTTATGTATTTGATCGTGGCGCAGCGAGATTTCCCGGTAGCGGCCGGCCCCGGCGATGGCTTCTATAAGCATCCCTTGCCGCCGGTCAAAGTCTATGAAACAGCCAGCGGATTGCAACTGAACGTGCCCGACAGCCATATCCATCAATGTTGGCAGATTCCCTTGCCATGTACGCCTTTTCCGCGGGCAGGCATTTTCGCTCGTGTGCCAGGGCAGGTTCAGCACGGTTTCGGCTTCAACGCCGGCGAAGATCTTGATATCCCTGATGATTGATGATGTTTTGCCGATCTAGCAAAATGCAGGTCGCTTGAAACGGGCTCTTTGCATGTCAACCATTGTTACGCTCCTGATAAGCATTGTATCCATCATGTTTCTGCGCGCATGTTTGGTAACCTTGGGCTACTACAAGGAGCCAATTTTAACGGCTTTTCAACAGTACGGCGACGAAGTGGGCTTCAGCCCCCTTTTCGAGTCCATCATGTGGGCAACGATGCTCGCCTATCTCATTTTTATTCTTTTGGTGCCTTCCTCATTTCTGATCCTGCTGGGGGTCATCGCCTTTGTGTCCTACATCATGCTCTATTGGAAAGTCAAAGACAACATTATGAACTATCCGGAAGTCTTTTTGCGTTTCCCGCGCTGGTATCGCGATATTGTTGATCACACCTCGCGCGAAGAACGGCGGAAGCTATCTTATATGTGGCTCGGATTGCCCCTGCGGACAAGATTGCGCTATAACGCTCAACATAACGAGTTTCGCAAATGGGTGGAATTAGTGGTCTTGTCGGTCGCTTAATGGGGGATGACGATCGACCGCGGCTCGCTTCTGTCCCAAATACAAGAGCGGCTCAACGAGACTTTGGCCGCTCACTTTTGCTGGGAGACCTGGACTCGAACCAGGAATGGCGGATCCAGAGTCCGCTGTTTTGCCAATTAAACTATCTCCCACTGTGTCGACAGAAGCCTATCACAAGGGCTATCGCTTGACAAGCCCACCGCGGCTGCCTGTCGGCAAAGGCAAGGATTCGCGGGCTGCGCTGCTTCATTCGAGCGAATCGCGAGCCAGCTTGATTCGACGGATAGACTCTGCTTTACCCAGAATCTCCATCGTTTCGAATGTCGGTGGCGAAACACGTTGGCCCGTCACAGCGGCGCGTAGCGTGCCGAAAACCTGGCCATTCTTGTACCCGATTTTCTTGGCGAGATCCTTGAAAGCGGCGTACTGACGTTGGTGGCTGAAATCGGACAGACTTTCGATGACAGGGATTGACGCTTCCAGCACCTGCCTTGTCGCGTGACGGTCCATCTTCTTTTGAAAAAGTATCTCGGTGGCCGGGGCTGCGAAACAGTCCCAGTCGTCAAAGAAAAAACCAGCCATGGCAATCACATCGTTTAGCGTTTTCAGCCGGACCTGCAAGATCGGCGCGACTCTGCGCAAACGCGCGTCATTCACTTCGTATCCGGCGCCTTGCAGCACCGGTTTGAGCAAACCAGCCAGGTAATCGACATCCGCGGACTGTATGTATTGGCCGTTTAGCCAATGCAGCTTCGCAATAGGATAGGCGCTGTTGGCGGGGTTGACCTCCGTCAAGTCGAAGCGCTCGATGGCTTCCGACAGGGAAAAGACCTCGCGATCGTCACCGAAATTCCAACCGATATTGGTCAAGAAATTGAGGACGGCTGCCGGAAGATAACCGGCGTCGATAAACTCGTGAACGAGAACGGGCACGCTGGTTCCGTCGGCGGCGGCGAATCTTTCCTTCCGCTTGCTCAGCTTTCCTTTGCCATTGGGGTTGAGCAGAACCGGCAGGTGGGCAAAATGAGGCTTTTCCCAACCCAATGCCTCCCAGATCTTCAGGTGCAGCGGGAACGAGGGAAGCCATTCCACTGCCCGCGTGATATGCGAGATCTTCATATGATGATCGTCAACAATGTGGGCAAGATGGTAGGTTGGGAAGCCGTCAGATTTGAGCAGCACGGAATCCTGCAATTGTTGATTGTCAAACGTCACTTCGCCGCGAATCATATCGTAACCGCTAGTCTTCCCCGTCAGCGGCATCTTGAATCGAATAACATAGTCTTTGCCTTCAGATTCCAAACGCTTCGCGGCAGCCGGGTCTAAATCCCGATAGCGGCGGTCGTAGCCGCTGCCAGCTTCCCGCATTTGCGCCAACTCTTCCGCTGTGGCAAAGCATTTGTAAGCCTGTCCCTTCTCGACCAGCCAATGCGCCCAGGTTTGGTAGAGCTCCAAGCGCTGAGACTGAATGTATGGACCGAATGGTCCGCCTTGCCGCGGTCCCTCGTCGATATCCATTCCCAACCAATCGAAAGCGTCTTGAATCATTTCAATGGCGCCGGGCACAGAGCGTTTCTGGTCCGTATCTTCGATGCGCAGTATAAACTGGCCGCCGTGTCGACGGGCGAAGAGCCAGCCGAAGAGGGCGGAACGGATGCCGCCTATATGTTGAGGACCTGTCGGGCTGGGCGCATAGCGGGTGCGCACCGGTCGGCAATCACTTGAAGTCAAATCTGTCTCCCTCCGAGTTATGGCACAGCAGGTGGCAGGAATTGCACGATGTTAGCAATCAGACGTTAATCCGCCTGCGACGGGCGATAACACTTTGCACCAATCCGATACCTACCATGGTGAACAGAAGCGACGTGCCTCCCGAGCTGACAAAAGGCAAGGTCAAACCCGTTACCGGCAGCAGAGCCAGGTTCATGCCGATTGAAACGACGGACTGGAAAAATATCATGGCGGCGACGCCGTAACAGATCATACTGCCGAGTGGATCGCTCGCTTCGCGCGCGCCTTTTAGAATGCGCGACAAAACCAGGCTGAGCAGCCCGATAACCGCTATGCCCCCGACCATTCCGAATTCGTGGGCGATAACGCTGAAGATAAAGTCCGTGTGTCGCACGCGGAGGAAGCGCCCGGTGTTTTGCGGACCTACGGCGTATCCTTTGCCCAAGACACCGCCCGATCCGATGCTGATCAAGGCTTGATCGATATTGTAAGCGGCGTCGGGATCGCTATCCGGGTTGATAAAGAGTTCGATTCGCGATCGCTGATACGGCTCCAGCTGCGTGAAGACAATCGGCAGCAGTACCAATACAACTGAAACGAAGATCGCAATGTGCCGCAGGCGGAATCCCGCTGACCAAATAATCACAGCCCAGATGAAAAGGAACACGATTGTTGTACCGAGGTCAGGTTGCTCGAAGATCAAAGCGGCGGGAATCGCAACGTGCGCCAGGGAGCGGAAGACGGCAGACAATCGTCCCAGATTCTGATAGCGGTCGGCCAGATGCTGCGACAGGGTGATGATCAAAATGATCTTGCCGATTTCCGAAGGTTGAATGCGGATGCCGATGTTTAACCATCGCTGCGCGCCTCCCGCGCCCTCGACGCCGAAGACGCGGACCAGGAGCAGAAGAATGATCATGACGGCATAGAGCCAAATGCTGATCCCGCCCAATAGTCGGTAGTCGATGGTTGCCATCACCACTATGGCGATGAAACCGATAATGGCGTAGTTAATCTGGTCAGGAACACGACCAATGATATCATCGTCGATAGCGTCTTGCGTTGCGCTCGCGATCATCATTATGCCGAAGACGACCAGCACCAATGTGGTAACCAGTAGCACAAGATCAAAGCGTCGAAGTATTCCTTTGGCTTCCATGCACGGGTTCGTCCAAGCCTAAGCGATTGAACGCTCATTATAGCTAAGGCTGTACAGAGAGACAGGGTACGCTCGGCGCGTCGCGCGGGGAGACACTAGAATCATGACGGCGCTTGCTTGAGGAGAGTTGCTTATTCGCCGCAAATCGCGGTCGGTCGTCGATTGAAGCGAGGCGTCACTTCTTGTTCTCTTTTTCCTCTTCGTCGACGCCTTTCCCATTATCCGAGGCGATAGCGGCGTCTTCAGCGTCGCCGTCCGCCGATTTTCCTTCATCAACCGAGCCCTCCGTTTCGCCCACGGGCCCGTCCGAGTTGTTTTCGTGAGAATCCATGATAGTTTCCGGGCTGGGGGGCACGGTCTGTTTGACAACCGGGATCTGGGCGACCAATTTGCTATGATTGCGGTCGCGCTGCTCCAGCGCAATTTCAACGCGATCCTTGTCAACGACAACGTACTTGACAATGACAGCCAGGATATCGCGCTTCATCTCTTCCAGGCGCTCGGGCGGCAAGTTGATCCGATCGTGCTGCAATACGAAACGCAATCTGTCTTTTGCCGTCTTGCCAGATCCTTTTCTGGGACGTCCAAACAAGCGGTTCAGTAGACTCGTCATGAGAAGATCCTTTTCTGGTAACTGAGGTCGGAGCAGCCGTCAGGCATCTATGCTAGCGACCATCGAGAAACCGCATTAGCCGCTTGAAGAAACCAGGGTTTTCTTCAAGATTCATAAAAGGCACGTCTTCGCCGGTGATTCTGCGAGCGACATTGGTAAAAGCCATTCCGGCGCGCGACCCCTCGTTTAGCGTGACGGGAACGCCACTGTTGGACGCGGAAAGCACAAATTCATCCTCTGGGATGATGCCGATAATCTCCAGTGACAAGATATCGAAGACGTCGTCCGCGGAAAGCATTTCGCCTTTGTTGACCATCTCGGTCTTGAGGCGGTTGATGATCAGACGACCCGGTCCCTTGTCGGCGGCTTCTATGAGACCAATGATTCGGTCGGCGTCACGGACCGCGGAGACTTCCGGATTGGTGACGATAAGGACTTCGTCGGCGGGTTCCAGCGCGTTACGGAATCCACGTTCGATGCCGGCTGGGGAGTCAATAATGACATAATCGTGATCTTCGCGCAGTTTGTCTGTGAGTTCCACCATATCTTTAGGGCTAACTGCCATTTTGTCGCGGGTTTGAGCGGCCGGGATAAGAAAAAGGTCCTCGAACTTCTTATGTTTGATCATAGCTTGCCGCAGTTTGGCGCGGCCTTCCACGACGTCTACGAGGTCGTAGACGATGCGGTTTTCCAAGCCCATGATGACATCCAGGTTGCGCAAGCCGATATCGGCGTCAATAACGACAACTTTTTTGCCGAGGCTTGCCAGCGATATTCCCAGGTTGGCTGTGGCGGTGGTTTTGCCAACGCCGCCCTTGCCAGATGTTACGGTTACTACCTTACCTCCCATGCCATATCCTTTCCCGGACTATCTTCTGGCTTCTACAACGATCTGATTGTCACGTATCAGCGCCACTTCCGGCACAACATGTCTGCGCTTGCCGGCGGGCGAAGTCACGATATAGCCGGCAATGCGCAATTGGCTGGGACTCATCTCGAGGGCGCAAACGACGGCGGATTGGTCGCCATCGGCGCCGGCATGCACCGTGCCGCGCAACTTGCCCCAGACGATGATGTCGCCCGCTGCGATAACCTGGGCGCCGGGATTGACATCACCAAGCACCACGACATGCCCCTCGCTATGGACTATGCGCCCAGAGCGTAAAGTCCGACGGACCAATACACCCCATGTTCCTGTTTCTTCGGGGTCAACAGGCAGCGTCTCTTGCTTTTCCGTCGTCGCGGCGCGATTATTTGAGTCAGTCTTCAGGTCGAGCGCGAGCGCCGATTCCCTCGTCGTGTCGCTGTCGCTCAATACCAGGGATAGCGATAGCCCCCGGCGTTCCAGTAACGCTTTCAGCGAACTAAGTTCATATTTAGGCACAGGGCGCGTTCCGAGTTCTACAGTGATGGCGGCGCCAGCAAAAAAATCCACGCGGGCGTCTATGCGGGAAGCCAGATGGTCGGTGACAGATTGCCAATTCTCAGTAGGACTGAGGCTGATCAGCAAACCGTCCTTGACGCCTTTGATCGCAATCAGTTCGTCTTGCATTCTATTTCACATCCAGCTTGGTGATGGAAGCGCTGCTACCTAAAAACAACTATACTCGTTTTTGCGTTCCGCGCGAACGTCAGAGGGCGCATCAAGATTGTATGATGTTCAAAAGCAAAATGACAGGAACAACAAGGTAGAATGCCGAGACAAAATGTGTCCAGCGCGCTGTTTCGTTCCCTATGGTTTTGTTGACCCACTGTCCAAAGGTATTGACCGCATAGGTCATCCACAAGATCTGAATCATCACAAGCGGCAATAGCAAGATCTCGCGGTTATCGCCCAGATAAACCAAGCCAAAGAACGTATAAGCAGCGAAGGCGATTATGGTAACGGTGCCCAGAGGCGGGAACCAACGCGACAGGCGCGCCAGTCCCAGCACGGCGACTACAATGCCAACAATGCTGAATTGTTCTGTCAGCAATTGACCGAGCTCGATCCAACTCGCTGCCTCTCGCCAATTCAATAGACCGAGCAAAGATGGAACGGGCAAGAGATAGCTATTCACCAACAGCCCAATGCCAATGCAGGTCGCGGCAAGTACGCTTAGCCAATACCAGAGCGGCAGCTTGGCGTATGAAAGGAAAAGGCCAAGCAATATCGCGGGGGCAAATAGCGCGGTCAAAGGATCGTTTATCGTGCCGATTGCGAACAGGAATAGCAAGCCATAAATATGAAACGGCCTCGGTGGGGAAGGCGGCTTGGTCCCGGGTCGCGGGTTGGTGAGCAAGACCATATCCACCAGCAGATACATGAACCACGCTGTCACCAAGCCCGTGAGCCGCAGGCTCTGCGCGATTCCAATTTGGCTCCAGAAGATCAAAACAAATACGGCTATCCCCAAGCCAATGCCGAGATAGCTGCGCTTGACGATAACGCTGGCCAGCAGCGTCGCGACGGCGGCAATGCCGACCGCGAGCACGATTGTCGCGGGCTTGGAAACGCCTCCACCAGCCTGAGACCAGAAGATCGGACAGAGGGTCATGGTCAAGCCGCCCGCGATCGACGCAATGAAACCCATCCTGCGCATGCTCGCGGTGACGCCCATTACAGCCAAAGCCAGGCCGGAAGCGCGGGAAAGCGGCGTTTCACCAACGATTAGCAGCAACAGCCAGGCAAGGGCAGCGGTGATGAATGCTGGCGCCCAATACCGGATGTCGCGAACTTGCTCTTCACTGAGATCGAACAGATTAACTTTCATTTGCGGCGGAGTCGGTATTGCCGAAATTCCTCAGCGTAATGCCATTACGCTGGCTTTGTAAACGAAAATACTCTTCCATCGTCTTGCGGACGATGGGCAAGGCGACTTGTGATCCTTCGCCTCCATTATAAACGAAGGCGATGATAATGACTTCGGGATCGTCGTAGGGCGCATAGCCGGTATACCAGGCGTGTGCGGGCCACTGGCCCGGCACACAAAGGTTTAGCGAATTGGCGATGTTGTCACAATACTCGGCTGTACCTGTCTTGCCAGCGACTTCTACATTGGGTAGCGCTGCGCCTCCCGCGGTGCCTCCTTCGGCAGTGACCGCCTGCCGCATGCCCTCCTGTACAAGCGCCAGAGCATTCTCTGAAAGGAAAGCCGGTGTGTAAGGTCGCGTCGCCGGCGGGAAGCGAACAGGCTGGCAGACCGATGCGTTGAAGCTGTAATTGAGCGGTATATGGATGCGATATGCTTGCAAGTCCTCGGTCGCCAGATCGGGATCCAGATCCACTGTGTTGCGGTAACCTTCCGGGTCGCAGCGGTTGGGATCGTACCACTGTGAGTTGGGCTCGCAGGTGCAGGCCAAACTTGACGGACCCTTCATCAGCATGTCTTCCAGCAAGAGCAAGGTCAGCTCTTCGCCGGGTTCGAGCACGTCTCGATTGATGGTTCGCAGCACATGTGGTTCATTCGCCTCGATAACGCGGCGTTCTTCGTCCAGGAAATCCTGGATAATCGTGGGTTGATACAAGAGGCCGCCGTTGATGGTCGCTGCCACAGCCGAAATCAGTTGCAGGGGCGTTACGTTCACATAACCCTGACCGAAAGCCGCGTTGTAAGTGTCGCCGGTGGACCAGCTTTCGCCCTCGTTTCGCCGTTTCCAATCGCGGTCAGGCATACGCACGGGATTTTCGAAGGGTAGTTCTATCCCGAGTTCGCTGCCGATACCAAATGCCGTACCGTAGCGGAAGAGGTCTTCAATGCCCAATCCGCCGGGACGAATCGTCTGCGCCGACAGATTCGGGTTGCCCCCGCCGATCTGGTAAAAATAAACATCACAACTCCAGGCGATGCCCTGGATCAGATTCACCCGACCATGTCCAGTGCGCAGCCAGCAGACAAAACGCTGAGATTGCGCCGGGTCGTTGGGCGCGTAGCGGTTTTCCAGAAACAACTGCCCCTCGTCCAGCAAAAGGGTATCAGGATCAATGACATTTTCCTCTACTACCGCGGCTGCCGTGATAACCTTCCATACAGAGCCCGGCGGATAAATGCCCTTGATCGTATTATTGACCAGCGGGCGCAATGGATCGCCGATAATGTCCAGATAGTATTCCCCGTCGATCGCGCGCGCGAAGCGCGAGTTGTCATAGCTCGGATAGCTAACCAGCGTCAGCACTTCACCGTTACGCGGATCCATGGCAATGACGACGCCTTGCTGCGAAACTACTCGCCCGGCTTCGCTATTCAATATGCTGAGCTGGTCAATCAGCGCCTGCTGCGCGAATGCTTGCAAATCGGCATCGATTGTGAGTCGCACGTTTTGACCCGGGACAGGATTGACCTGTTCAATGATATTGAGTACCTCTCCAGCGACGTCCACTTCGCGCAAGACGCTGCCGCGCTTGCCGGCGAGCCTCGCTTCAAGGTATCGCTCGACGCCTTCGTAACCTATGCGATCAAAAGCCGGGTTGTAGCCCTGCGCCTGCAATTCCAATGCCTCTTCGGCCGGGATCGGACCCATATATCCGATAATATGCGTCGTGAGCGCGCCAGTTGGGTACTCGCGCACGGCGACCGTATCCACATCCACGCCCTGCATATAGATTCGCTCCTCGAGAATCTGCATGGCCACTTGTTGGGGGACATCCAGAGCGACGATCACCGGACGGAAGGGCGCGATGCCTTCGCCCTCGGCAACCAATTCTTCAATGCTCCTTACAAATTGACCCGCCTGTTCCGCCAGTTCCCGCGTGGGCGGCACGCCAACCAAGGCTGACAATCGATTAAATACCTCGAGTTCGGCGGTTTCGTCGCCCGGCAGTTCCGCTGGGATAATCGTGACATTAAACGCGGGAACATTAAAAGCCAGACGTATGTCGTTGCGGTCGAAAATGGCGCCGCGTCGAGAGGGAATCGGCAAGGCGCTGAAACGGTTCTCGTCAGCGAATCCCTCAAACTCGCCGTGTCGCAGGACCTGCAATTCGTACATGCGTATGCCAAAAATCAAGAAGACAGCGAGGATGACGGCTTGGAAGAAGGTCAAGCGCCAGGTTTGGAAGGGAATCAGGCGATTAGACTTCATCAGGAGGCTCCGGCATCCGCCTCGAGGGACAGATTCGTCGACGAGCTCGGCGCATTAACGCGAAGACGCCGTTGAATCAGCCGGACAATTGCATACGTGGGCAGCGCTCCGACCAGGTTGTAGATGATCGTAGGAATGAAAACAAGCCGGATCACCATCAGAATGTCATATGACAGCCCCAACAACAGAAGCGCACAATAAGTATACACTTGAAAGAAAAGCGTTGCTAACAGAGTCATTGCCAGCAAAGTGACTATGCGCATTCGATACAACTGTTGCGCCGCGCCATTGGCCGCATATACGATTATCATTAGCGCCGCTGAAGAAGTCCCAATTGGTATTGCTGAATAAAGATCGAGGAGGATTCCGCCTACAAGCGCCCAAACGAACCCGCTGACGAGATCCGATCGGATTGACCATGCCAGCACCAGGAGCATCACCAGGCTAAACTGCCCGCGCGTATTGTTCAGTATTGGCGTCACATTTCCCAGCAAGCCGACGCCGAAGCCGACCAACTGTGGCAGAATGCTTGCGGAAAGCGCCGTCGCAAATACTAATATCGGCACACTGAGGTAACGGCCCATGTCAGTTTCTGCTTACTGGTCGAATACGGACAGATCAATCGGCTGAAAGCTGGTAATGACCAGCACCAACTCCAGCGTTTGAAAATTGATCAGGCTGCGGACTTGCGCTTCCTGGAACAGTTCGAATTCAAATTGGCGCACGCTTGTCACCTGGCCCACAACGATATCGGGCGGGAAGTTGCCTCCCAAGCCGGATGTGATCACCAAATCGCCTTGCCGGATCTCTTCGTCGAGATCGACGAACGTGAGGCGCAAGACACCGGAGGCTTGACCGATGATGCTGCCGTCCGCGCGCGTCTCTTGCAATCGGGAACTGACAGCGCTGTTTTCGTCGGTGATCAATTGAACTTGCGACGCATTGGCGCTGACGCCGCTGATTCGACCCACCAAGCCCAGGTCGGTCGTAACTGGCATTCCGACTGCGACGCCGTCGCGCGTGCCTCGGTTGATAATGACGTTGCGCACGATACCGGTCTGGTCGACGCCGATTACATCGGCGGTAAGGAATTCCTGATTCTCCAGCGTTGTCGTGTAGGACAGCAAGCTGACAAGGCGGTCGTAGTCGCTGGCCGCCTCTCGCAGTTGGAGAAGTTCGATTTGACCGCGGGCGAGCTGCTCTTCAAGCTCCGCAATACGTTCGCGCAATTGTCCCAAATTGTTCAATTCATCAACCGCTTGGTTGAAGGACACGGACAAACGGTTGAAGGCGCCGGACAAGCTATTAAGCGGCGCAGCAACCACAGCTTCGACCGGGCTCAGTACGCCAGCAATCGCCAAAACGACGAGCAAGCCACAGAGACCCAGCATCATCATGAGCAAGGCGAAACGGTTGGGGCGCCCATTCAGTCTCAAGCCAGAGTCCTCATACTTCCGCCCGGCGCGCAACCGGCGAATTGTCCACAAGAATGCTGCGCGCGCCGAAAACGACAAGCCTTCTTGTCGCATGAGCGACGCGGTCTACTAAAAACAGCGATCAGATATATATTATCACAGCCGCTCGGCGCAACCGCAGAGCAATCGCATCGGGTTCATTTTAGATTATTGGCATTTGAGCACCGAGAACACCGATATTTAACTCTTACCCGCCAAAAAGGAGGCGATGTAGGGGCGTTTCGCTGAAACGCCCAGGAATAGAAGATCGATGAAAACGGGCTCAGCAGGTCGCGCAGGTCGCGTAGACACTGACCGCCGACACTGACCGCCAGTTGCGCCTACATTTTGCTAGACTTATGTAGCATTAGGCAGTCATTGGTTTTGACGCGATTGCCTGGAGGGACTATGGGCTCGCAGATTAGTGCCGCGTACTGCCGCGTTCCGGTCCGGTCAGCAGCCGTCGCAGGTTGGTATAGTCTTCCAGAACGCGCCCAGCGCCGCGCGCGACGCAGGTCATGGCGTCATTGGCGAGCCAGGACCGGATATTGACTTCTTCGCGCAGCCGATCGCCCAAGCCGCGTAATTGACCACCGCCGCCGGCAATGGTGATGCCGCTTTCCATCAAATCCGCGACCAGTTCGGGTGGGGTATCGTCGAGCGCATCCTTTACCGTGTCGATGATAATATTGACTGATCCGCCGATTGCCTCGCGGATCTCGATTGAACTGACCTCAACCGCGTCGGGCAGCCCTGTGGTTAGATTTCTCCCCTTGACGATATAGGTGCGCTCCTGCGGTAAAGGGTAAGCGCTGCCGATATCAATCTTCGCCTTTTCGGCAGTCGGCTCGCCGATTAGCAGATTGTGTTTGTTGCGCAGGTGCCGCACGATGTCTTCGTCCATTTCGTCGCCTGCGACGCGAATTGAACGGCTGATTACGATCCCGCCTAGGGAAAACAAGGCTACTTCCGTGGTGCCGCCGCCGATATCCACCACCATGCTTCCGCGGGTTTCGAGTACGGGCAAGTCGGCGCCGATCGCCGCCGCGACGGGTTCTTCAATCAGATGCGCCTCGCGCGCGCCGGCGTCGAGCGTCGCCTCTATGACTGCTCTCTTTTCGACTTCCGTGACGCCGCTTGGTATGCCAACAACGACGCGGGGCCGCGGCACTGGCACCCAACTTTGTTCGTGCGCTTTGCGGATGAGATAGTCCAGCATCCTCGCGGTGATTTCATATTCGCTGATTACACCATCACGCAAGGGTCGGATGATCAAAATATCTTTGGGATTCTTGCTCCACATTTCCTTGGCCCGAGCCCCTACTTCGATTGGAACACGTGTTTTGCGGTCGATAGCGACGAAGGACGGCTCGTTGATAACAATACCCTTGCCGCGCACATAGACAAGCGTGTACGCGGTTCCCAGGTCGATGCCAATATCAAGCGAAAAAAGCCCGAACAGGAAATCCAGAGGACTTAACACAAAAGAATCCCCAAAGGAAAGCAGACGCGCCGAATTATATCACAGATTAACATTAAGGAATACCAATCGTCACAAACGAAATTCTTACTTAAGGGTTGTCTTTAGGCATGAGTCACAATATATCACTGAATTGGCTATCTTTCCCAAGATGATCGCTATCAGTTATGATATTACGAGTGTCTTGCTGCAGCGGTTCCAGGGTCATGCTTTCTGTTGTCGCCAGAAACGTAAAAAAGCATAACTTGATCGCCCCGGGTCAGACCGTAGTTGTCTCCGTCTCCGGTGGCGCCGATTCCGTCTCGCTATTACACGTTTTGTCCAGGCTTAGCCAAAGTATGCGCTTTCAAATTCATGTTGCTTCGTTGGATCATGGTATTCGTGGAGAAGCCGCAGCCCGAGATGTTCAGCATGTCCGTGAAATAGCGACTCGCTCGGAATTGCCCTTCACAGCAGGCAGCGCCAATGCGCCGGCTTTTGCCAAACGGGAGGGCATCGGCCTTGAAGAAGCGGCGAGGCGCGTGCGCTATGATTTCTTGGCGGATGTTGCGCTGCGGCACGATGCCGCCTGCGTAGCCGTAGGTCATCACGCGCTTGATCAAGTAGAGACAATTCTGATGAACATCATTCGCGGCGCCGGGACCAAGGGATTACGCGGCATGCGGATGTCATCGCCTATGCCGTACCGCGAGGAGTTGACACTAGTCCGGCCGCTGTTAAATGTCACGCGGGACGAGATCCTAGCTTATTGCGTCGAAAACCGGCTGGAATACCGCCACGACAGCAGCAATGACGACACCGGACATTTGCGCAACTTTATTCGTCATCAAATCGTTCCTCCGCTGCTTGACCGGTTTACTCATCTTCCAAAGTCCTTTGAGCGGCTGGCCGCTGCGGCAACGACAGACCACGAT
>DAOULD010000128.1:0-13017 GCA_034420635.1 Anaerolineae bacterium
GGCAAATTACATGGCTTTGCCGTTCAAAAGCAAAATTAACCACAAAGACACGAAGAACACGAAGTTTTTTCTTGAAATCTCTGTGCGCTCTGTGCCTCTGTGGTGAATCCGTAGGTAGAACCCGTCAAAGGGCGATGCGCCAAGGCAACCGCAGCAAAATCAATATAGGTCCAACATCACATATATCTGGCAAAATGTAGGGGCGGCAAACGCCCCTACAAACCCTTTTGTATTTTGGTTAGGGGGCTTATGACGAGGACTGGCTACGAAAAATTTCAACCGAAATAGATACACTGCCGGGAGCGAGAATAGCAGGGACTTCTTGCGCGAGATGGAGCGGAATACCGCTGGATCACCAGATTTGACAAGCGCTTGCGAAGATAGTATATTCCCTGCTTACAGTTCGGGCGACAGTCTGTAAAGTCGGAGTTATTTAGCCGATCGCTGTCATTTGTCGTGGCTTCATAAAGGGAAACTGTTGTTTGGAAGGAGGCGCTTGGAGAGTAATCTGCGCAGCTTGAGTTTAGGGTTTCAATTGGCATTGTTCTGAATGAAAGAGGATAGAGATGAAGAAAGTCAGACTTATCGTTCCACTATTATTGCTCGCCCTTCTGATCGTCGGGGCGGGCATGTCGACGCTGGCGCAGATGTCCGAGCAAGTTTTGCGCTCGGCGCACGACGCCGAATGGACCGGACTTGATCCGCATGTTGCCAGCACCGTTTCCAGCTTCTACGTGCTGGCCAATGTCGTGGAGTCATTGACGACCAATAACGATGATCTCGAACTAACGCCGCTGCTGGCGACGGACTGGTCACAGTCCGAGGATGGTCTCACCTGGACGTTCAGCCTGCGCGAAGGCGTACATTTCTCCAACGGCGTAGAAATGACGTCGGAACATGTTGTATTCTCGATGAATCGCATCATTGATCCAGCTACGGGTTCCGGCCGCGTGGCTTCTGTTGGCGGGCCAGACGCGGTTTGGGAAGCAGCCGATACCTATGCGGTAACCGTAACGACCCCGGATCCCAATGCGATTCTGCCCATTCTTTTGGCTAGCCGCGCCACGGCGGTCGTGCATCAAGACAGCGTCGATGAAAACGGCGTCATAGTTATTCCGATTGGCACCGGTCCCTTCACCGTGGAAGACCTCGATGGCACGATCAGCATGACACTGGCCAAGAACGAGAATTATTGGCAGGATGGCTTGCCGCTCCTCGATGCCGTAGAAATCTCGGTAATCCAGGAAGATGCAGCCCGCGAAGCCGCGCTCCTGGGCGGCGAGGTTGATTTCGTCACGAGTGTCGCGCCACAGGCGGTCGAGGCTCTGCAAAGCAACTCCGATATCGTAGTGCATGTCGCGCCTGCCTTGGCATACAAGTACATCGGACTGAACTTGACTCGCGAGCCCTACGACGATGTGCGCGTTCGTCAAGCCATCGCCTACGCCATCAACCGTGACGATCTTTGCGCGGCGGGTGACTTCGGTCTTTGCACGCCGCTGTATGGCGGTCCCATCGATACGGGGAGCCCCTGGCACTTCGAGTATGCGCCATATTCGCAAGATGTCGAAAAGGCCAAAGCATTGTTGGCGGAAGCCGGCTACGCAGATGGCTTCGAGATGGAACTGATGCCGACCTCGACCTATCAGGATACCGTGCGTCAAGCGCAGGTGCTGCAAGCGCAGTTAGGCGCTATTGGCATCCGGACAACCATCAATGCGCCGGAATGGGCTGAGTGGCTCGAACTTGAAGGAAACTATCGCTACGATGGCTATATCTGTAGCTGGAACGGGCTCACCGACGTTGAGCACTATTTCTACTTGCAGCATCGCACCGATGAAGTCTTCAATTTCACCGGCTACAGCGATCCGGCCTTTGACGCGCTGGTTGATCAGGGTCGTCAAGTTTCCGGTTTCGACGAGCGTTATGCCATCTACGAACAAGCCAATCAGATACTGGTTGACGCCGTGCCTTACGTCTACTTCTACAACCCGGCATTTGTGCGGGTCATGAGCACGAACGTCAAGGGATATGTCTTGCGTTCGGACAATGCCAACCTGTACATGAATACCTATCTGGAAGGCTAGTCGTCTTGCGGGCGCAACTTGCTCATGTCGAGTTGCGCCCGCGTCGTTCCTCTACCAGCAAGCCGCAACCAGTAAGCCGCAACCAAGTTTCGGGACAACACCGGCATGAACTATCAGTACGTGCTGCAACGCTTGCTTTCGGCAATTGTTGTTGTTCTCGGCGTAACAATTCTCGTCTTCATAATTGTGCAAGTCGTGCCGGGCGACCCGGCGCGCGTGATGTTGGGTCCCTACGCCAGCGACGAAGCCGTGCTTGGCTTGCGAGATCGCCTGGGACTTGATCGACCGATCCTTGAACAATATTTCTCCTGGCTGGGGCGCGCCGCGCGCGGCGATCTTGGCCAGAGCTTGCTCAATGGGCAAGAAGTGGCCGCGCAATTGTGGGGGCGGATCGGTCCTTCATTCGAGTTGGCAATGGTGTCCCTGGCAATTGGCTTGGCGATTGCCTTCCCCATCGGCATGATCTCGGCGCTGAAACCAGGCAGCGCGATCGATGTCGTGGCGACCTTGTTCAGCCAGATTGGCGTCTCCGTCCCAACATTTTGGATGGGCATTCTTCTGGTCATCGTAGTCTCCTTGAACTTGGGATTGCTGCCGCCCAGCGGCTACACGCCAATCGCCGAAGATCCGGGGGACTGGCTGGCGCATATCATTCTGCCAGCCTTCACCGCGGGCTTCGTCAGCGCGTCGATACAGACGCGCTTTATACGCAGCGCCATGCTGGACGTTCTCAACGCGAATTATGTGCAGACCGCCCGCGCAAAGGGCTTGGCGGAACGCGCCGTTGTCGTAAACCATGCGCTTCGCAACGCGCTCATCAATATTGTCACCATCATCGGCTTGCAGATCACCGCGCTCTTCAGCGGCATTGTCGTTGTCGAAGTTGTCTTCTCCTGGCCCGGTCTGGGGCGGCTGGCGCTGAATGCCGTGGAAGAGCGGGATTATCCCTTGCTGCAAGGCGCAGTCCTGGTCGTGGCTGTGATGGTTACAATGGTAAACTTGTTCATTGATCTGCTCTATTTCTTGCTCGATCCACGTATCGAATATGTTTAGGCGTAAGGCGCAATGGCCGGGCTTCCAACAAAAGCAGACCCGCGGAAAAGCAAGACAGACGAATCGCTAGGTCCCGCGAACACGCTCTGGCGGGACGCTCTCCGCCGTTTACTCCGGCATCAGTTGGCGATGTTTGGCGCCTTCGTGCTGCTCATTGTTGTGGTGATGGGCATATTTGGTCCCGCGATCACGCCCTATGATCCCAATGGCATGGATTTCTCCAATCGCTTTGGCAATCCCTCCATTCAGCATTGGATGGGCACGGACGACTTTGGGCGCGACATTTTCTCGCGCATCATCATCGGCGCGCGCGTCTCTTTGCAGGTGGGCTTCGTCGCCGTCAGCGTGGCAACTATTATCGGCACCGGTCTCGGCTTGGTCGCGGGCTACAGTACCCGACTCACCGACGAGGTCATCATGCGCGCGATGGACGTGCTTTACGCCATCCCCGCGATTCTGCTGGCGATAGCGATTGTGGCGGTATTGGGCAAAGGCATCGGCAATACCATGATCGCCATTGGCATCGTCTACATCCCGATATTCGCGCGTATCGCCCGCGCCGCTGTATTGGGCATTCGCAATGAAGAATTCATCATTGCGGCGCAGGCGATGGGAGCCGGCGATTTACGTATTCTGTTGACGCATGTGCTGCCCAACGTCCTTTCGCCGATTATCGTGGAAATCACGCTTAGCCTGGCTTTCGCGATTCTGGCGGAAGCGGCGCTAAGTTTCTTCGGTCTTGGTACGCAGCCGCCGGATCCAAGCTGGGGCAGGATGCTTTCCGAAGGGCGCGACTTTTTCCGTCAGTCGGGCTGGATGGGTGTTTTCCCGGGTTTGGCTATCTTCTTCACAGTGATGGGTTTCAACTTCCTCGGCGACGGATTGAGAGACGCGCTCGATCCCAAATTGCGGCGCTAGGCATCGCCGATGTCCGCCGCAAATCCACAGCGCCTCATCGGGACGGCAGTATTCTCGGCCAGCGCCCTTCTGTTGGAAATCGTCTTAACGCGCTTGTTCTCCGTTCTTTTTTCCCCGCCATACGTCTTTCTGGTCATTTCAATTGCGATCTTCGGCATCGGCATCGGCGCGGCTTTGCCCGCGCTGCGCCCGGTCATGGCGGGAGCCAACCGGCTCGCTCTTTACGCTTGCGGCGCGACATTGAGCGCCCTGCTGCTGCTCGCATTTGCGGTGCTGGGCGCCTCCCTGGAGCTGCAAATCATTCTTTTCCCGTTGCTTGCCTTACCGTACTTTTTCTTCGGTTTGGCGATGTCGTCGCTGTTCAGCCAGAGCCCCGGGGCGAGCCGCCTGCTGTATATGAGTGATCTATTAGGCGCCGGCGCCGCGGCATTGATCGCCATTCCGCTGCTGGATCGTTTCGGCGCGATTAACGCCGCGCTGGTCGCCGCATTGGGCTTTGCCATTGCCGGGCTCTACCTGGCAAGGCAGCGCAACCGCCGGATCGTGGCGCTCTGCATTGGATTGTCCGCCGTCCTCTTTGGCGGCAATGTTGCAGCGCCCTTTCTCGAAATCGACATGTCGTCGCTGGCGACAAGAAAAGCAATTGCCGGTCCCTTGAACGCGGGAGGAAAGATACTGCAAAGTCGTTGGGACGCTTTCGCGCGTACTGACCTGGTTGAACCGGGCGATGGCGGTCCCATGCGTATCTATGTGGACGGCGGCGCCGCGTCGATCATGCCCTCGGCAGCAGCCCGGCAAGACCTGATTAGAGACGTCGGCTTCTTCCCATTTGCGACAGAGCAACCCGAACGCGTTTTTATCATTGGTCCGGGCGCTGGCTTGGATGTTTATTTCGCCTTGCAGGGGAACGCAAAGGCCGTCACGGCTGTGGAAGTCAATCCGGCCAGCGTGGCGCTCGTCGACGAATGGCGCGGCATCAACGGGGACCTTTACAATCAACCGGAGGTCGAGCTTATCATCGACGATGGGCGGAGCGCATTGCGCCGCGCGACCGAGGACTATGATCTGATCTATTTGTCTCAAGTTGTTACATTAGCCGCGGAGCGGGGCGGGTATGCGCTTTCCGAGAACACGATTTACACCGCGGAGGCTTTTGCCGATTACCTGGCGCGCCTCAACGACGGCGGGCAGATCGCGCTCAAGCTCTACGACGAGATCACCTTGACGCGCGCCGTATCGACGGCGCTCGCCGCTTTGCGGGACCTCGGCTTAACTGACGAGGGGGCTATGAAACACCTCGTGGCGATAGTCGATGAGAAAAGCGATCCGCCGGTTCCGCTTCTGATGATCGGCGCGGCGCCCTATAGCGAAGACGATTCATTGGTCTTGGGCGCGATTGCTCGCGAGGTTGGTTTCACGCCCTTGCTTTTGCCCCATGTATTGGCGCGCCCGCCCCTGGATGCGGTAGACAGTGGCGAGCGGTCCTTTGATACGCTAATTGACGCCAGCGCCGATGACATCTCTCCGCCCACAGACGACCGACCCTATTTCTTTCAGTTCGAACGCGGGATTCCAAGGACCTTGATCCCATTGGCAATTGTTGTCGCGCTCCTGTCTCTTGTTTTACTGACGCTCTACATTCGTCAGTGGCGTCGGGCGGGAGTCCAAGCCAGGAGATTAATGCCCCCGTTCTTCGCCATGTTGGGCTTGGGTTTCATTGCGCTGGAAATCTATGCGATCCAGCAGACACGGCTCTTCCTCGGTCATCCGACATTTGCCGTGACAATTGTCCTGGCGACCTTTCTGGTGGGCGGCGGGCTTGGCAGCGGCCTCAGTCAACGATTTTTTCGCGATTATCTGGACGCCCGTCCTCATTTGACCAATGCGGCGGCCACCGCGACCATCGCGATCCTCGCCCTGGTATGGAGCCTGATCTGGCCCGTAATTGCTCAAGAACTACTTGCCGCGAGCTTGATCTTCCGTGGCTCAGTCGTCATATTGCTCACGCTTCCGCTGGCGATGTGCATGGGCATTCCTTTTCCACAAGCGCTTGATTTCATTGGCCGGGGCGACCGGCGGCAGGTGGCGGTAGCCTGGTCCGTGAACGGACTGATGACGGTTGTGGGCTCTGTCGTCGCCGTACTGCTTTCAATCACAACTGGATTCGCTTCGGTTCTCTGGCTCGGTTGCGGCGCCTACCTGGTTGCCACCTTGGTTCTAATATTTGCGCATAGAGGGGCGGAAACATGAGTGCTGAAAACAAATGGACGGTCGATGAATCTATCCTGTTGATGGCGAAGGTGGGCAGGTGCTGGTCGCCGAGTTTCTCGCCGGATGGGGGGGAATTAGCCTTTGTCAGTGACTTGACAGGCAGTCCTCAGGTATGGCGTATCGCCCTGTCGGGGGGCTTCCCCGAAGCGGTAACCGCCTTTGATGAACAAGTCAACGCTGTGTTGTGGTCGCCAGATGGAGACTGGTTGGCGGTTGAATCGGCGCCTGGCGGCGGCATGAATGCGCAAATCGACCTCGTACGGCCGGACGGGGGCGACCGCCGCCGGCTGACAAAAGGCGGTTCGACCAACAATTGGCTCAATGTCTGGACGAAAGACGGCCATTTTGTCCTCTTCTCGTCGAACATGGATCAGAGTGACTCGATGGATAGTTTTCGCATCTGCGTCGAGAGTGGAGCGGCCGAAAAACTGGCCAACAACAGTGGAACCGGCGTAATCGAAGACGTGACCGCCGACGGCGGCCGAGCGCTCCTCAAGCGTATTGTTTATCGCGGCGACAATAATGTTCATCTGGTAAATCTGCTTGAGAATCGGGAACGGTTGCTGACGCCTCATGATCCGCCCGCAAGTTTCGATAACCCGCGCTTCTCTGCTGACGAGCGCCACGTATATCTCATCTCCAACCGGGATCAGGACTTGGCATGTCTTGGTCGCTTGTCCCTCGGCGAAGACGAACAATGGCGCCTTCTGCAAGCGCGTGACGACGCGGAACTGGTCGAATTCGCGATCAGCCCGAGCGACAAATCGGCGGCGCTCGTTTGGAATATCGCCGGCCAGCATGAATTGGAACTGATCAACTTAGCGAACCGGAAGAAGCTAAGCGATATTGAATTGCCGGGCGAGATCGTCGAAGACATGCGCTTTTCATCCGATGGCTCCCAGTTGGCAATGTGCCTCAGCGGTTCGCGGCTGCCGCAAGACATTTGGGTGCTGGACATCGGGACCTTGTCATTGCGGCAACTGACGCGCAGTCCTCGCATAGGCCTTCAACTTGAGCGTCTGGGCGCCGCGCGGTTGCTGCGATATTCGGCGCATGACGGGCTCCCTTTGACAGGATGGTTGTACGCGCCGCCCGACGTTGATGCGCCCTTCCCGGCTGTCTTCAGCTTTCATGGCGGGCCGGAAAGCCAGGAACAGCCGCGCTTCCGCTATGACTATCAAGCTTTGCTGTCCAGGGGAATCGCCGTATTCGCGCCCAACGTGCGCGGGTCGTCTGGATTCGGCAAACGTTTCGTCAATCTGGATAACGGCGCGCTGCGCTTCGACGCGATTCAAGATATCGCGTCGAGCGTACATCATTTGATTGGCGCCGGCATCGCAGAAGCGGGCAAATTGGGCATCATGGGCGGCTCTTACGGCGGTTACATGACCATGGCTGGCTTGGCGGCGTTCCCCGAGTTGTTTGCCGCTGGCGTGAATCTGTACGGCGTCGTCAATTTCAAGACTTTTTTCGAACGGACAGAACCCTGGATGGCGAGCATCTCCAAGATCGAATATGGCGATCCGGATACAGAAGGTGATTTGCTGGATGCCTTGTCCCCGATTCACAAGCTGGATCGCGTTGCCGCTCCCACGCTGGTACTGCACGGCGCTAACGATACCAACGTGCCGGTCTACGAAGCGGAACAAGTGGTAGAAGCATTGCGAATGCGCAACGTACCTGTTGAGTACATTCTGTTTCCGGACGAGGGACATGGATTCCGCAGCGAGCGGAATCGAATAAGATCTGTGAGCGCGATAGTCGAGTGGTTCGCAAAGCACCTGTTGACTTCATAGGCTGTTCAAAGAGCGCGGCAATGCCAGACTTTGCGAGTTTTGTTATCATAGGAGTCTGGAATCCTCAATTTAGCTAAAGGTGAGAGGCATGAGCAGCTTTTCAATCGGATGCGCCCTTTGGACCCTGGGCGCGACGCCCGACGTGCGTACGCTGACGCGGCAAATGGAGATCGCCGCCGATATCGGCTGTACATCGGTACAGCCCTGGATTGTCAACGTGGAATACCGTCCCTGCATTTTGGACCCCGAAGTGGGCAGCGCGGCGGACCGCCGCGAGATCGTCAAGATTGCCGAGTCGCTAGGCTTGTCATTCAGCGCCTTTTGCGCGCAGTTGCAAGGCGCGACGACTTATGGCGGCTTGGAAGAAGAAGCAGGTTTGCAGTGGCGGATCGACAAGACCAAGGAAGCCCTGGACACCTCGGCGGAACTGGGGGGAAACATCATTACCACGCACGCGGGCTTGCTGCCCGAAGACAGGTCCGATGCCGCGTATCAGACCTTGCTGCGCTCGGTCGGAGAGATCGCGGAACATAGCGCGAAGGTCGGCGTCTACTTCGCGCTCGAGACCGGGCAAGAATCTCCGCAAGCGCTCAGCGACTTCATCGACGAAATCGGCAATCCCTGGCTGCGCGTGAATTATGACCCATGCAATCTGTTGCGCTTCGGCACGGAGGCGGGAACTGTTCAAGGCGTTCATATCCTGGGCGACAAGATCATTCACACCCATGCCAAAGACTGGAATCCCGAGACGATGCAAGCGACCTGTGGCGAGGGTCTGGTGCCCTGGGATGCTTACATAGGGGCGCTCGGAGAGGTCGGCTATAACGGCGTGCTGGCGATTGAAGACGAGACCGGCAACGAAGATATGGTCGGTTCCATCGGCCGCAGCTACCAGTTCCTGAGGGGCTATCTCGATGATTAGGGTCGGCATCCTTGGCGCGGGGGGCATAGCCGCGCTAAGCCATCTGCCGGAAATCGCCGCGATTGATGGTATGCGAGTGACGCACATTTGCGGACGCACAGAACGGCGCTTGCGACTGCTCTGCGATCGCTTTGCGGTTCCGCGCTATTCGACTCATTGGCAGGATCTACTCAACGACGAGGACTTGGACGCGGTCATCGTGGCATTGCCGCATCCGCTGCACGCCGAGGCTGGGTTGGCAGTCCTGGAGCGCGGTTTGCACCTCTTCATGCAGAAGCCGCTCTGCACGACAATGGATGAGGCCGATCAACTCCTTGCCGCCAGCGAGGCTCGCCCTGAGCAGATTGTCTATTGTCGGCCCTCCTTTGGCGAGGTTGTCTACGAGATGCGGCGGCAAATCGCCGCCGGAACGATCGGGCTTGTATCAGGCGCGCTGGCGCGTCACAGCCATGGGGGACCCGAAGTCTATTACGCGGAAGTAGCGGATACCTTTGAAGAGCCGCGCGCCGAGGACGACTTCTGGTTTTTCGACGCGGATACGGCCGGCGGCGGCGCCCTCATCGACATGGGCGTTTACGCGATCGCAACTTTGGTCGCCCTGCTTGGCCAAGTCACGGCGGTGACGGCGCGCATGACGACGGTTAACAAAGCAACCGCTCTGGAGGACACCGCCACACTCATCCTGGATTTCGAGAGCGGCGCCCTGGGTACTGCGGAAACTGGTTGGTGCGATCCGGCAAGATCGTCATTCTTGCGCGTGCATGGCACAACTGGAAAGTTGATACAGGACGGTGAATCGCTCCAATACATACGTCCCGGCTCGGCTGACCGGGAGTGGGCTGCGCCAATTATAGAGACCTTGCCGGCGCCCGGGGTACCCAACCAACACGTGGAATGGCTGCGGCGCATCGCATCGGGAACTCAGCCCGAATTATCGAATCTGTGGGCGGCGCGCCATGTGACGGAGATCATGTCCGCGGCGATCGCGTCCAACGCGGGAGGACGACGAATCGCCCTGCAATCGCAGCCCTTTCCGCTATAGTTGTACTTCCAATACCGTAAACGAGAGCGGCGGGATAGGCATTTGCGCGCTCCCGTCAATGACCTTCGGCGCATGGACGGCGCTGATAAAGCAAATTGAAGCGGGCGCCTGATGATTCTGATTCTTGAAGCCTTGAACGGGGCAGCGCTCTCCGGCTGTAAGAAAGCTCCTAGACAGAATTGCTGGATTAGCCTTCGTCCAGGTCAAGCGCCGACGCCCGCCAGATATCGCGATTATACTCAGCAATTGTTCGGTCGGAAGAGAAGAAACCGGAACGCGCGGCGTTCAAAATCGACATTGTCGTCCAGCGCTCGCGGTCGGCAAAGGCGTCCATCGCCGCCTTCTGGCATGCCAGGTAAGCGGCAAAATCGGCGCAAAGCATGTATTCATCGTGATGAAGCAGCGAATCAACGATGGGTCGAAAAAGCTGTGTATCGCCTCCGGAAAACTGTCCGTTGGCGATCCAGTCAATTGCCATGCGCAGCTCGTCGTTTCTTTCATAGTAATGCCAGGGATGATAACCGCCTTCTTTGGCCGCGTAGACCTCTTCCGTAGTCAAGCCAAAGAGGAAGAAGTTCTCCGCGCCGACGCGATCTCGTATCTCGATATTTGCTCCGTCCAGCGTGCCGATGGTTAATGCGCCGTTGAGCGCGAACTTCATATTGCCCGTGCCCGAGGCTTCTTTGCCCGCCAGCGAAATCTGTTCAGAGATATCGGCCGCCGGGTAGATAAGCTGTCCCGCAGTGACGTTGAAGTTCGGGACGAAGACAACGCGCAAAACGTCCGCGGAAACCGGATCTCGGTTGACAACTTCCGCCACCGAGTTGATCAGCTTGATGATCAACTTCGCCATGTAGTATCCCGGCGCCGCCTTGGCGCCAAAGACAAAGGTGACTGGATCCAGCGCTGTCGAGCTATCGGTCTTTAGCTTTTGATAGAGATGTACAATGTGCAAGGTCTTAAGCAACTGTCTCTTGTATTCGTGCAAACGCTTCACCATGACGTCAAACATGGACTCCGTATCGACGCTCAAGCCGAGGACGCTTTCGATGTAGTCCGCCAACTGCACTTTGTTCGCCATTTTCATCGCGCGCCAGGCTTGCCGAAAAGCTGGATCGTCAACAAACGCTTCCAATCCGCGCAGTTCTTCCAGGTCGCTCAACCAGCCGCCGCCGATTTTTTCCGTGATGAGATCCGCCAAAATGGGATTCGCCAACTGGATAAAGCGACGCGGCGTGACGCCGTTGGTCTTGTTGCCGAATTTTTCTGGCATCATTTCCGCAAAATCGGGGAAGACCCTCGTCCGCAAAAGTTCAGACTGTAGCTCGGCAACGCCGTTGATTGAATAGCTGCCGACGCAAGCCAGGTTTGCCATTCGCACCTGTTTCTCCGGACCCTCTTCGATGATGGACAGGCGACTTACCCGCTCCGGATCGTTGGGGTAGGTCATGCGTACGCCGTCGAGGAATCGATGGTTGATCTCGTAGATGATCTCCAGATGACGAGGCAAAACGCGCTCCAAGAGCCATACGGGCCATTTCTCGAGCGCCTCGGGCAGGAGCGTATGCTGTGTGGCGGCAAAGGTGCGGGTGGTGATATCCCAAGCGCGTTCCCAGGGCAATTTATAGAGGTCGACCAGCAGCCGCATCAATTCGGCGATGGCGATCACCGGATGCGAATCGTTGAGATGGATAACCGCCACCGCCGGCAGTTCCTCCCACTCCGCGTTTTTGATCATGAATCGTTTGATGATGTTGTTCAGCGAACAGGCAACGAAGAAATACTGCTGTTTGAGTCGCAGTTCTTTGCCTTGCGGCGTATTGTCGTTGGGGTAGAGGACTTTTGTAACATTTTCAGAACTGGTCTTTTGTTCCACCGCGCGACTGTAGTCGCCGACATCAAATAGCTGGAGATCAAATTCGCGCGTGGCGCGGGCGCCCCAGAGCCGCAACATATTGACGGTCTTGGTCCGGTAACCGGGGACCAGCGTATGATACGGTTGCCCCATAATGGTCTGCGCCGGTATCCAGCGTACACAGTAGTTCCCTTCGCTGTCGCGGTAGCTCTCGGTAGAGCCGCCAAAACCTACTTCAACCATATCGTCCGGCTGCGGGAACTCCCAGGGGTTGCCGTAGTAGAGCCATTCATCCGGGCTCTCGATCTGCCAGCCGTCGCGGAAGCTTTGCCGGAAAATGCCATATTCATAACGAATGCCGTAGCCAACAGCCGGTATATTGAGCGTCGCCAGCGAATCCATGAAACAAGCCGATAACCGTCCCAAGCCCCCGTTGCCCAAGCCCGGCTCGATATCCAGTCGGCTCAAGTCCGCCAGGTCAATGTCATGCTGGCGCATGGTCTCGCGGGCAAAACCGTAGGTGCCTGTGTAGAGCAGATTCTTCTCCAGTTGTTGACCTACCAAATATTCCGCCGACAGGTAATAGACGAACTTGGGATTCTGCCGGAAGTAGGCGTCGACGTTTTTCTGCCAGTTGAACATCATGTAGTCGCGCACGGTATGCGACAAAGCCATATACAGATCGTGACGCGTGGCTGTGTAGATGGCCTGCCCGTGCGTGTAATAGAGGTTGTCGGCAAAAGCCTGCGCGAAGGCTTCTTGCGTGAGTTCAACCGGCGTAATGTTATCGAAATTCGCGATCACAATGATTTGTCCTATATTCTAATCCATTAGACATACGTACTCGGGAGCCACAAGGCAAATGGAATACCCTATCCACTGATTCACGTTACTGTTACATCTTTTATATCATAATTGTAATTCGCGACTTATGCGATATGGGGGCGACATTCGGGCAGGGCAATCGCTTCAAAATCATAGTCCATCAATATATCAGCAATTCAAACCAAAATATAACCACAGAGGCACAGAGCGCACAGAGAAAAGCCATTCAAAATGAAAATTGCGCGCTT
>DAOULD010000129.1:0-7246 GCA_034420635.1 Anaerolineae bacterium
AGCCGCGTGTAGGGGCGACATATCATGTCGCCCGTCGATGCGATGGCGCGGTTTCGGGCGACCAGGTTGGTCGCCCCTACGGGATTCGATTATTTTGTAGTTTTCTATATTTCGTCAAATTATTCGCACGACTTACTTGCATTTACTGAGGGCACAGGGGCTGTGTTTCGGGCGACCTGATCGGCCGCCCCTACAGATCTCGATATGATTGTAGATGGAGTTGTTGGCGAGTTTATTAAAAAAGAGGGACAGAGCGGGTATGTTATGGGCGACTCACAGAGTCGCCCCTACATTTTTCGATGTGGCTGTAGATAGATTTTGGCGGGTTTGTAAAATAGGAGAATCAGACTTTTCGATCCACAAGGAGAGAAGCGTGGCGGATTTGCCAAGTTTGGAAAACTGGGATTCGACTCGAGACGGCTTGCACCAGGTAGCGCTGGCGCTGAGCGCGATTAGGGTCTGTTGCGTTGAGCCACAGCCAAACAGCCTACAGTACAGCCTGGGCATGACGCCCGCCGGATTGACCACATCGCGCCTTAATGTCGGTGGCGAACTGCGTTTTGATGTCGCGGCTTTGCAATTGCGCTATTCGCGGGATGACGGCAAGGAATTCGAGATTGACGTCCAAGGCACTGATCAGAAATCTCTGATTGACGACGTTGTGGGCGGTTTCGCGTCACTGGGAATTGAAATCAGCCCGCCGCGGACACATATCAGGCAGAAGCGGCGCTTCGAAATCGAGCGGAGCCTGGCAGCGGACTATTTGACCCTCCTGGATGCGGCTTATACTGCCTTGTCGCGATTCCGCGCGCGACTTGGCGGGTGCTTGAGTCCCCTGGTTCTTTGGGCGCATCATTTTGATCTGGGGTTTCTTTGGTTCCCCGGCGCGAGCATGGACGAGCACAAAGATCCGCAATTGGCTTTCGGTTTTGCGCCCTGCAGTCCCGGGCTGGACCGCCCCTATTTCTACGCTTATGGCTGGTCTCCAAAAGCAGGTTATTTGGAGCTGCCGGTTTCGACGCCGGCGAGGGCGGAAACCGGCAGCTACACGGGCCTCTACGCCGGTTACGACGATCTCGATAGAGGCGCTCGATTTGCTAGCCAGGTCGAGCGGATCTTGCTCGATTATTTCTCGCTTGCCAAAGCGAAACTTTAGGAGTGGCGCCGGGCTTTAAGAGACTTTCCGGCTCGGGATGCGTAGATAAGGCTAGGGATGTGCTGGGTAGTGGCGAGAAAGAAAACGTTAACCACAGAGGCGCATAGATTTTTATTCACCACAGAGGCGCAGAAGTAAGTGCAAGTAAGTCGTGCGAATTGGGAGATGCTTATATTCAACCCCACCCCCCGGCCCCCTCCCCGAGGCATCAGGGAGGGGGAGCGCATTTGGCGGGATTTGGGTTACATGCAGAACTTTCGCTACATATGACGTTTTTTCGCATTATTTTATTGGTACTACTGAGAATCTAAATCATAACTTTGTGTCTTTGTCGTAAAAGTGGATTTGGCTCATATAGATTTCATCCGAAAAGGGTACACTATCATTTGCGGGGAGGGCGCATGATGCGCTATTGTTTAGGAAGACGGTTCTTAACATTGAGGGGCACTTATCGTATAATCAGTTCTTGAGTCATGCTGACGATGTGAAAGGAGCAAGCGGCGGCCGGTTTTTTGAGCGCCGCAGAGGCAAAGTATGAGCGACGAGAATAAAACTCCGAACGATAATCCAAATGATGATGCCAGGGGAGATAGTCCTGCGTCGTCGTCGGATGACATGGGAGATCGCCTGGAGCGACTGGGTGGGGAACCTGCCCCAGCCATCACACCAGAGGAATTCGAGCGCCTGCAAAAGGCGGGACAGGTTCACATAGATTCGCGCGGACGCGTGCGGACGGCGCGGCGAAGCGGCGCCGAGGCGGGCGTTTCGCTCCGTAAACGCCGCGCGTGGTATGGCTGAACCCGAATTCCGGCAACTGCAAAGCAAGCTTTTGACAGAACTGCGCAGCAGTCAATTGCTTGCCGACCCCGATATTGACGCCGCGTTTAGTGAAACCCCGCGGCACCTTTTCTTACCACAGTTCGATCTCACAACGGTTTACCAGGACAGAGCCATCGCTCTGAAGGTAAGTCCCTCGGGCGAAACCTTGAGTTCATCAAGTCAGCCCACAATGATGGCGATAATGCTGCAGCAGTTGCGGCTTGCGCCCGACATGAACGTATTGGAGATCGGCACTGCTTCGGGATACAACGCCGCCATTTTGAGCCAAATCGTCGGCGCCGGCGGCTATACAACTACGTTGGAAATCGACCGCGAACTGGCGGAAGAGGCGCGGAACAATTTGTTGCGAGCGGGATTTGGCAAGGTGTTGGTGGTGGATTGCGACGCGGCTGGGGGTTATGAGCCGCGCGCGCAATATGATCGCATATTGGCAACGGCCGGCGTCTGGGACGTGCCGCGCAAGTGGCTGCAGCAACTGCGCGGGGACGGTCGATTGGTAGTGCCGATCTGGCTCGATGGCGTGCAAGTCAGCGCGGCCTTTGTTCCGCAGCCGGACGGGACTTATCTGAGCGTCGACAATCGCCCCTGCGCCTTTGTTTACTTGCAGGGCTTGGCAGCAGGTCCCGATGTTCGCAAGAGAGTTGGGGGCGCCTATTTGGAAGTCATCGCAGATGATGTCGACAAGATTGATACAGCCGCTTTGCATCTCTTGCTTTCGGAAGATGTAGAAATACAGCGTTTGGGCAAACACTTGCGGCCAGAAGAGTTCTGGTATGGATTGCAGCTTTATCTGATGATGCGCGAGCCACCGCGCTACGTATTCGCGGTTTATGCGATTCCGGAAGGCGAAATGGCTTATGGAATGGCGGGCAACGGCATCTTGTTGTTCCGCCCGAACAGCGCTGTCTTTGCGGCCTATGACGATGGCGGAGTTGTACGATGCTATGGCGGGGCGGCCGCGTTTTTGAAGCTGCAAGCGCTCTTTGACGAATGGTTATCGCTTGAGGGCGCGCTGGTCGATCGTCTCTCTTTACAATTGATCCCCCTCGAGATGGGCGAGCCCCGTATCCAGACGGGCAAACTCTTCAGAAGAAAAGACCACTACTTACACGTATGGCTGGACTGATCAACCTGGTTCATGTGGGGCAAGCGCTCGCGCTGCGAGACTTCGATTCCGCGCGCGCCAGAAAACGGATGTCGCCGGTACCGCGCGGATGGCAAAAGCGCCAAAGCGCGCCTACACGAGCCGCGGTCATGGTCTTGCTTTACCATGACAATGAGCGGCGTCTCCATGTCGCGCTTACCTTGCGGCATGCTGGATTGCGCGGCCACAGCGGCCAGGTCAGTTTCCCCGGCGGCCGTCAGGATCCGCAGGACAAAAGTTTGACTGAGACGGCGATTCGAGAGACCGGCGAAGAAATTGGCATTTGCCGGGAAAGGATACGCGTCCTGGGGGAAATGCCGCGGCTTTACATTCCGACATCACATCATGATGTATATCCGACAGTCGGGTATTGCGAGACGCTTCCGCGCTTTCGTCCCAATCCGCAGGAGGTTGTGGAGGTTTTCAGCTTCGCGCTGGACGAGTTGCTCCAGCCCCGATTCAGGCGCGAGGAGCGCCGGATGATAGGGGGTTACGATGTATGGGTGCCTTACTACGATGTGGGCGGGCACAAGGTCTGGGGCGCGACGGCTATTATGCTGAGTGAATTGGAGGAGCGGCTGCGCCAGGTCTTGCCGCGTGGTGTTTTGTTGGAACTGGGGTAATGCGGCTGCGAGTAGCGCGCTTTGCAAGCTGCGGATTGGCGCAGGGCAATCGCTTCAAAATCATAGTCCATCAATATACCAGCAATTCAAACCAAAATATAACCACAGAGGTACAGAGCGCACAGAGAAAAGCCATTCAAAATGAAAATTGCGCGCTTGTTTCTACAAATGGTCTTCAATGACAATGGTCTTCAATGACAAGCCATTATCCCCTTTGGTACGCAGATTCAGAGGAGTTTTGCCTTGTAATAAAACTTAAACTTTGTGTTCTTCGTGTCTTTGTGCTGAAAAAATTTGAAGCGATTGTCCTGCGGATTGGCGGGCTTGTATGGAATAGCATAGGTTGCTATGCTAGCGTCAGCGCGGAATAGCGGCATGTACCCTCGACAATTTCAAGAAAGAACCAAGACAGCGAAATGGACAGCATAACTCCTTTGTTGGCAGCCGGGACCGGCGGCGCCCTTGGCGCCGGCGAATGGAGCGCCTTGATATTTTATGTTGTAATCGCGCTGGGGGTTTCTTTCCTGTGTTCGATCTGGGAAGCGGCCATGCTGTCGACGCCGGTTTCACATATCGAATTGCTGGTGCAAGACGGCCACAGAGCCGGCAAGATCATGCAGAACCTGCGCCAGAATGTCGAAGATCCTATCTCCGCCATTCTGACCTTGAACACAATAGCGCATACGGTGGGCGCGGCCGGGGCCGGGGCCGAGGCGACCGCGATTTTCGGCAGCGAGTACTTCGGCATCATTTCGGCGGTATTGACGCTGCTGATCCTGGTTTTTTCCGAGATCATTCCCAAGACCCTGGGCGCCGTTTACGCCAGGCCGCTCACCCCGTTTACAGCATATTCGCTGCGGGCATTGCTGTTCGTTTTCGCGCCGGCGGTGCGCGCTTTTGAATTCGTCACGCGCGCTATGCGCCCCAGCGAAGACTCGCCCACTGTTACACGGTCCGAGCTACAAGTGATGGCGCGGATCAGCGCGGAAGAGGGCGGAATCAAGGAACGAGAGAACCGCATTGTCAACAACCTGTTGCAGTTGGCGGATGTGCAGGTCGAGTCGATCATGACGCCGCGCACGGTTGTCTTGATGTTTCAAGCGGAGGCCACCGTTGGCGACGTCGTGAATACGCACAAGTTCTTGCCCTATTCGCGCATACCGGTTTATGGCGAATCGGCGGACGATATCAAGGGATATGTCTTGCGGCACGAGATTTACAAGCGCGCCGCCGCCGACGAACAGGACGCGCAAATGCAGGAGATCGCGCTGGAACTTGAAGTCGTGCCGGAAACGAACTCGGTCGCGCAGGTATTGGACGAATTCATCGCGAAACATGAGCATATCTTCCTGGTGATCGACGAATATGGCGGCACGGCAGGGCTGATCACTCTGGAAGACACCGTCGAAACCTTGCTCGGCATCGAGATCATGGACGAATCCGATCGCGTGGTGGATTTGCGGCAATTGGCGCGGCGGCGCTATCAAAGCCAGCGCGAGGGACCGGGACAAGCCGCAGGGCGCGTAACCGGCGCTGGCGACACCCACTAGGAGGCTTGGCGCCCTCACAAGGCTTGTCCGGTACCGCGGTGTTTGCAGTTGTTTTTGCAGCCCTCACCCCCCGGCCCCCTCTCCCACAAGGGGCGCGCGTAGACACAGCACTACGAGAGGGGGAGCGGAGACCTATACATTAGGCGTGATATCGCCGAAAAACTTGATATTATTTCGGTGATTTTCGGGCGACCTGATAGGTCGCGTAGACACTGACCGCCGGTCGCCCCTACATTGCTTTTCTTTATGTTGTAGTTTGGTACGCAAAATGGCGTCAGATTCTTGCTGTGGGGTGGGTATTTGCGTCTGTGTTGTTCCCCAGATAGAGTGGCGGGCAGGCCTTACAGATTTCGACGTGGTTGTAGATGCAATCTGGCAGGTTTGTTAAACAAGTGATCAAGCGGAATGGCCGAGCAATATCTGAAACTACCGAGCTTCCCGTATCGTTTTGATCTTCTGTTGGACATCGTTAGACGAAACGCCTTTCCAGCGCGGATGATCGTCGCGGACGACAGCTTGTGGCGTTTTAGCGGCGGGAAGTTGCTCCGCTTTCGTCAGGATGGGGATGTCATCGTCTTGACGGGTCCGGCGCTACCGACGAGCGATCCCTCGCGGCTGCATGATCTGTCACGGCTCTCAGCGCGAATACTCGGCCTGGACCGCGATCTCAGCGATTTTTATGCGGCTGCGCGGCGAGACGCGCGTCTCTGGCGGCATATAGAGCCCTTGTATGGTTTGCCGCTGTTTTGCGCGGAAACCGTCTTTGAAGCGTTAATCACTCTGATTATCGAACAACATATCAGTTGGAAAAACGCTTTGCGCTCGCAGCGAACGTTGATGCGGATTCTGGATAGCGGCGTCACGACTGGCGGACATAAACTTCATGATTTTCCGACGCCGCCGCAATTGGCGGCGCTTGAAGCGAAGGATTTGAAGCCATTGAAAATCACCAATGGTCGCATCAACCTAATGCTGAGCATCGCGCGCGACGCGCGAGACGGCGTATTGGACCTGGAGGGTTTGCGGCATTTGGAACCATCCGAAGCTTATAGCAGACTCATGTCAATCAAGGGAGTCGGACATTGGACAGCATCGAATGTACTGGGCCGCGCTTTTGGCAAATACCCTTACGTGAGCCAGAACGACGTGGCATTGCAGTCCGCGGTCAATCATTATTTCTATCAGGGCGCCGGCGAAAAGAGCGCCCAACAGGTTGTGGAAACGCTAGAAGCATATGGCGAGTACGCCGGTTTGCTTGGGCATTTTATTTTGTTGCGCTGGGTGCTCGATCGATATCCGGTAGCGCACTGACTGGGTTGATTTCAGCACAGCGCAAGCGCTTCAGATTATTATTCACCACAGAGGCGCAGAAGTAAGCGCAAGCAAGTAAAGCAAATTCACCACAGAGGCACAGAGGGTCGCGTAGACACTGACCGGCAGCACAGAGGGTTTATTTCGGGCGGGCAGATTGAGCCTGTTGAAATTCTACCCCACCCCCCGGCCCCCTCCCCGAAGCATCAGGGAGGGGGAGCTAACATAGCGCGAATTCGCTTGAAAACAACAGTTATCGACACTTATCATTAGAAAACCCGCATTGATGCAAGTATGGAAACCAGCTTCCCCCGAAGGTCAGTGTCTACGCGACCCATTGCTATGGGGGGATTGAGGGGGGTAGACCGAAGACGGGAGCGAATCAACCAGTACCGGACAAGCATTACAAAATCGCTTTTATTCTTGCAATCTTTTCTCTGCGCTCTCAGTAGAACCGAGTAAGTCGTGCAACGAAATGAGGAGCCTGTAGGGGCGGCTCGCTGAGCCGTCCGTCGTCATATTTTCTTGCCCGATGATGTCGCTCATGCGTTGATTTTCGGGCGTTTCAGCGAAACGCCCCTACAGTTTTCGATTATTTTGTGGCTGTTTATACTTCATCAAC
>DAOULD010000130.1:0-5939 GCA_034420635.1 Anaerolineae bacterium
GTTGAAATACTAACTTGACCCTCACCCCAAACCCCTCTCCCATAAAGGGAGAGGGGCTTAAAGGGCTCAATACGGGTCACAAGTCTCCCCTTCTCCCCTTGTGGGAGAAGGGGCCGGGGGATGAGGGGTGTTTTTCAACAGCCTCTATCATGTCGCCCCTACACGCGGCTTATTTTGTTGCATGACTTACTTGCGCTTACTGAGTTAAAATTTGTTGCCAGATGAAACTGCTACGAAAAATCAAAGAAACAGCCCTTTTTTCTGTCATGGAATCTCGTTCAGAAAAAGAATTTAGTCCGTTGCTTTCGAGAAAAGGGGTTTTCTCGGTGCTCTCGGTGTCCTCGGTGGTTAAATTTTAGTTTGACTTTTGTCATCACAGCGGATGTTAATTTTGAAGCGATTGCCCTGGCGAAAGGCGCGAAGATTTTGCTTTTCGCAATGAGGTATGGTATATTCGCGCTTGCGGCGGAGATCCGCGCGGAGACTGAATGCGGGGCAAGAAGAAGTTGCATTAAATGGCTATCAGGATACAACGCGTTATTAAAGTTGCGGGTATTGTCGCTTTGCTGTCGGTATCGATTTGGCTGCTGCGCTTGTCGCAAGCGCAGGGGGCATTCGATGATGACGACCCGAACAATGACCCAAATGCTTGTCACGGCGCGCAGGACCCGGCGAATTGCGACTGGAATCGCGGCTGGTTCTAGGCGGCGCTGAATGAAGGGCATATCAGTTTGCAAGAAGCGCGGAAGGTCTATCCCGATATGCAGCCTGGCGGTACGATGTGGAACCCGCTCGTCCTCTACGATGACGGTGACCCGAACAATGACCCCAATCTTTGCTTTGATTCCCCCGATCCCAGTTGTGATTGGGAACGCGGCTGGCAGCTGGCTCGTCAGACTCACGTGCCGGTGGTTGCCGAGCCAAACCCAAGGCAGATTGAGGTGAGGCAAGCGCCGAGCAACCGGTCGAGCGGCAGTGGGTCGAGCGGATGCGTGACCTACTGGACGCCAAGCCCGGGCTATACATGCTGGCGCGAAGCCTCGGGTGGCGTCTTGTGGCGGCGGCAACTCCCGCTTGGACCGAATGCGCAAAAGACGCAAGACGCCCTGGACGAGATTGAGGACGCCCAATATCTTGCTACCGCGTTTGCGCTGGCGACATCAGTCGCGAAGGGCACGCCTCTCCCGCCGCGGGAGCCTTGGGAACTCACAAGCATCGCCTTAAATCCCCATACGCTCTGTACCCAGTTGAGATGTATGTTGACAGAGGCCGCGGAAGAGGCGACTTTTCAAGCTTCGTAGACCGAACAAACAGAAAACAGGTTGCCTCGCGCTCATAATTGGCGAAGCAGACTTATCCGGCGCGGCGATTAATCCCCGGCGATAATCGTATGCGACTGCTCGCGCATGTACTGCTGTAAGTAGTACCAACTGCCGGAAGCTTTGTTGCTGCCGGTGCTGCCTTTCCAGCCGCCGAAGGACTGATAGCCGGGCCAGGCGCCGGTGGTGGCGCCGGTCGCGCGATTGACGTAGAGCACGCCCGCTTCCATATTGTCCAGGAACCAGTCGACTTCGTCGGGATCTTCAGTGTATACGCCGGCGGTCAAACCGAGCGCGACATCGTTGGCTAGCTGTATCGCTTCGTCTTTCCCGTCCACCGCGCGCACGGCGACGATGGGCGCGAACATCTCGTGCCGCCAGAGGCGATGATCATCGGGCAGATCCGTCACCACGGTCGGCGCCACGAAATAGCCATGATCTTCTTCCAGCGTCCCCCCGCCGATGCGAATGTCCCCGTCGCGCATCTCGTCGACATAGCCTTGGTAAGCCGCGTAGGCATCGGCATTGATGATCGGACCCATATAGGTTTCGACAGCGGTGGGATCGCCCACCTTGATCTCGGCGGTGAGATCGACCAGCTTGTCGAGGAAAGCCTCTTTGACGGAGGCTTCAACATAGACGCGCGAGCAAGCCGAGCACTTCTGCCCGGTCAAGCCGAATGCCGAGCGCATCACGCCCAGCGCGGCTTTATCGAGATCGGCTTTGGCGGTGACGATAGCAGGGTTCTTGCCGCCCATCTCGGCAATGACCGGTCGGTAGTAGCCGGCGGCGGTTGTGAAGTTCTTGATGAGGCTCATGCCGACATCGTAGCTGCCGGTGAAGGTCAAGCCGGCCAGGTCGGGATTGGCGGCCAGCGCCTTGCCGGGCGCATCGCCGCCAAAAACGACATTAAAGACGCCCTTGGGCAGGCCCGCGTCCGCCATGCACTGGGCGATCATGAAGGCGGTGAGCGAGCCTTCGGCAGCCGGCTTGACCACAACGGTATTGCCGGCGATCAGCGCGGCGCCGCTGGGACCGCCGGTGAGCGCCGCGGGAAAGTTGAATGGACCGATCACGCCCCAAACGCCGTAGGGCTTGAGCACGCTGCGGTTGAAGTGCTGGTCGGTCTCGCTGAGCAGTTGCCGGTCGAAGCCCTGATTGTCGCGCATGGCTTCGACGCAATAGCGGATCAAGTCGGCGCTTTCTTCGACATCGCCGATGGCTTCCAGGCGGTTCTTGCCGATTTCCATACTGACGGCGGCGGAGATCTCGAAGAGGCGCTCGCTGATCAGATCGGCTACGCGGTTGAGCAGGTCAGCCCGTTCAGCCCAAGGGGTATCGCGCCAGCCCGGAAAAGCCGCTTTTGCCGCAGCCACCGCTCGATCGACATGGGCGTCCCCCGCGCGGGCGAAGTCGCCCAGAACCCAGTCGGTGTTGATCGGCGAGCGATTTTTGAAACGATCGTCGCCCGCAATCCAGTCGCCGTCGATATACATGTCATAGGACTTGCCCAGGTTGGCTCTGAGTTCAGCGACATCTTCATCGAAGTATTCGTGCAGCAGCGGGTCGGGGCTGCCCAACGTCGAATAGGTCACCTTGATATGCTTGCGTTGCTTTGCCATCAGTTCTTCTCCTCAAGCTGCAAATGCCCACAGTCGGTATATCACCATGGTACTCGAATCCAGTTCATCACGCCCCCCCGCTTGGACAAAATGAACAAGTGACGGCACAATTCGCGCATCAGGTCAAGTCGTCACTGTCCATCATGCGCTTCTTGATGCGCTCGACGCGCATGATCAGGCGCTCGTCTACGTCGGGGCAGGCGGCGATGGAATCGTATGTGAGCCAGTCGTTCTCGGCCAGTTCGCGCTGTTTAGCCGCCAACAGCGGCAAGACCGAGGACAGCGCGTAGATGCAGAAATGCTTGCCTTCCGGGATGCGCAACTTCGAGCTTTCCGTGAGTTCGAAATAGTCGCCGACAGCCATGCCGCAGACGGATCGCCCTTCAATCCGCTCGACGGTGACACGCAAGTCATAGAGTTCAAATGGACGGCTCATGCGGCGCCTCGCAAGACAGTGACGATCATTCGGGAATCAGCTCTGCAATAGGGCAAGACAAGCATCGCGGACGATTATTTCCTCTCCGGGATTGAGCGTCATGGGATTCAGACGGAATCGGGTCTCATCGACTTCAAAGACCGAGATTGCCGGATCGCAGTCCAGGAAAGCAGCAACCAGATCATTGGCTGACCTGCCCAGCGTCCCCGGATCGACGGTAACCAGGCACCAGGGCAAGGGTTGATTGGCTTCGTTGGGATAGTCACGCTCGGCTTTGACTCCCGGCAGCGGATTGAGCGCGTCGCGCCACATGCGCACGCAGTCTTCGCAGTATGCTTCGCGGGCGGCATGGTCCATGTTCAGATAGCGCTCGACGGCCGCCAGGGCGCCCATCATCTCTTCTTTGCCAACTTTCAAGGGACGTCCAAGTCCGTGGTTGGGCACGCTGATGACGCGGATTGATTCGATCATGTCCCGGCGGCCCAGCATCAAGCCTGTGGGCTGCGGTCCCCGCAGGTCCTTGCCGCCGCTGAAGAGCGCAAGCGCCGCGCCCATCCCGGTGAAGCGCCAGAGGTTCTCGGGCGGCGGCAGTTGCGCCGCCGCGTCCACAACAACCGGCAAGTTGTGCTCGTTGGCGATGGCGATGACCTCTTGCAAGGGCGTATCGGTCTCCCCGACCAACCGGCCCGCGAACCAGAATATGCAGGCGGTCTTTTCGTTGATCGCTTCGCGCAGCGCCTGCGGCGCGGGATCAATCTCGACGAAGTTCATGCCGGTCTGTCGCACAGCGAAGTCGTATCCGTTGCGCTGATTGCGGTGGACGATGGCTTCGTTCTTGAGCGATGCGATCTGTGGGAAATCCATCCCGACTTCGGGATGATGGTACAAGACGCAGGCGGTCGCGGCCAACATGACGCCGGCTGCCGCGCCGGAGGTGACATAGGCGGCTTCGTTCCTAGTGAGTTCCGCGATGCGCTCGCCCACTCTGCGCTGCAATAGCGGCAAATCTACAAAGCAGCCGGCGGCCTCGTTCATGGCTTGCAGCACTTCGGGCGGCATCAGCGAACCGCCAAGTTTGGTCAAGGTAGCGTTGGCATTGATAACCGGGCGGATGCCCAGGGCGTCGTAATTGCTCATGCTAGACAATTTCCTTTGGATAGCGGATTTCCCAATACGATGGTGGCGCGTCTTCCCAAGCGGGCGCGGAGCGACCGTTGACATCGTAGACGATCTCGCCGGCGCGCAAGGTCATCTCGCAACTCAGTTTGCGACTTCCGTTCATGCGAGCCTGACCGCAGTCTACATAGCCGAATTGACCCTCGCCCTGCTTCAGGATGGCGATATCAGCTTCGGCGCCGACGCTCAAATGACCGAGCTCGGGATGACCAATCTCCTGGGCGGGCGTGAAGGTGGAACGATAGATGACCTCGTCGAGCGGCATACCCATACACAGCAATTTGGACATCGTCGTCAGCATATCATGCACCACGCCGTTGACATTGCCGATATGCAAGTCGGTGCTGATGGAATCGGGACCGAAGCCGCCCTGGTAAGCGGGGATAGCCTGGCGGAACCAGAAGCTGCCCGCGCCATGCCCCAGATCGAAGATAATGCCGCGTTCGCGCGCCTCGAACATGAAATCGGCCGGTTCATTCTCCTCATTCAAGATGGGGAATTGCTGCGCGTAGACATGGGTGTGGATATCGCCGGGCTGCATCTTCCGCAGCAGTTCTTGGTATGTCCGCCCCGGGCGGTGCCAGAAATCGACCATCAGCGGTTTTTCGCAGATGGCGGAGGCTTCCAGGGCGCGGTCGACAGCGGCCCAAGGCGGATGAGCCTCGTCGAAAGGTTGCGATACCCAGTAGTGCGCGGTCTTGATGCCGACGCAGTTTTCAGGATAGGCGAGCACGATCGAGGCGGCTAATTCCGGATCCATCTCCCCGATGTCTTGTTCGAAAGGTCCCACCATGCCCGACTTGACAATGTTGATATAGGCGTAAATGCGCGTCTTTGCCCGGTCGATGACCGTGCGCTTGAAATGCAGGAAATGCTTGGCGCCGGCAGTGCCCGTGTCAACGACTGTGGTAACGCCGGAGCGAAAGCAATGGTGGTCGGCGATCACGCTCAGGGTCTCTGGTTCGCGGGTGTGATAAACGTGGACGTGCATGTCGATCAAGCCGGGACTTACGATCAGTCCGGCGACGTCGATGATTTGCGCCGCTTGGGCGCCAGGGATGTCTTGGGCAACTTGGGCGATTCTGCCGTCGCTGATGGCGATGTCCTTGGCCGCGTCGATCCCGTTCTTTGGGTCGATGAGGCGGCCGCTTTTGAGGAGCAAATCGTATTTTGTCACGGGATCGGTCCTTGTTGCTGGTTGTGAAATGCGCGTTTCGCTCGGCTCATGTTTAACACAGGTTGAAGAAAATCACCACAATGCTCGGAGCATCGGCAGGGCAATCGCTTCAAAATCATAGTCCATCAATATATCGCCAATTCAAACCAAAATATAACCACAGAGGCGCAGAGGGCACAGAGAAAAGTCATTCTAAATGAAAATTGCGC
>DAOULD010000131.1:0-49845 GCA_034420635.1 Anaerolineae bacterium
CCGAGGTCGCTTATCTCTTGATTAGCGACGCTTTCAGCAAGACCACCGGGCACATAATCAGCGTTGACGGGGGCTTGAACGAAGCCTTCCTGCGCTAGCCTGTCTGGCGAACGACAATCTCAATCCACCTGCCATTAACGCGCCTCAAACGTGCGGAAAAAATTCACAATATCCCAAACCTGCCCTGCGCTCAAGTCCCCGCTGCAGCGCGGCAGCTTGCGCCACCCCTCCCTCACAACCCCATAAAGAAAATCATCGCCGACCGCGCTGAGCTGTCCCCGCAAAGCGCGGAAATCGGCCGATTGACCCTGCCAAACCAGACAGCGCTCCCGGTACAGCGTCTCGCCCCGCGCCAGCGACTCGGCATCGGGCAAGACAGCATTGACGACTTGGGGCAGTGGATTGAGCGCACGTTCATATTCTCGCTGCTGTTCGGCGATCAGCGCCGCGCCAATGCCCATCGTGCCGAGCGCCACGACAACTGCGCCGCCCGCAAGCAGACAGCTTGCGGTTCCGAGATTCATCCGCGCGAGAAGGCGCTTTCCCGCCGGATAAGCCAGCGCGCCGATCGTGATCAAGATTGTCGCGAGTGATATGATCTGCAGGGCATTCGCATCACGGGACTGCCGCACGGCGGCGGCTGCGCTTATCCGCCAGGAAAAGGCGGCGCGCCTTAGCCTGTCGCCGTCGACAACATCAACCAGCGCCCACCAGTTCCCCGTTCTGTCGATATCGTCTCCCGCAGCCACATAAAGACCCGGTTCCGCCTCTTCCGCCCGATGCCACGGGCTGCGTCGTCCATCTTCGGGATGGACCAACTGCAAATAGACATCGAGGTCGGCAACCGGCGCGTCGGCGCGGCTGACAAGCAGATCGTAAGTATTGACGCCGGGTCCACCGGGCAGCGCGGCAGCGCTTATCCTGAAGTCGCCGGAAGTCCCTGTCGATTGCGGAACTTGCGCGTCGGGCGGCGCGGACTGCGGTTCGGGAATGGGCGTCGCGCTGAGCCAGGCAACCGTGAGCAGGGTCGCCAGCGCCAGCAGAACTTCCAGCCGCAACAAACGTCCGCGTCCGTCTTCCCGCAGTCGAATGCCCGCCCGTTCCAGCTTGCCCCGGATTCCCGCCACAAGATGCGGCCGCAGCGAGAGATGCTGACATCCGCCAGTCAGCAGCAGCAAGACAACAAGCAGGAGCTTTCTCCCCAGGGCGCTGCCGTAGCTGCTCGCGATCTCCGCCGGACTGGCAAAATAATTCAGCGCGTTGTAGACGCCGGTGACAATCACAATGATGACCATGATCTTGGCCAGTCGCGAGAAACGCGTCAATACCGCAGCCCCCGCCCGACGTCTTTCCTCCTCGCCGTAAGGAGAAAGCGCAACTGGCAGCGTCAGCGCCAAAGCGAAGAGACCGCCAACCCAGCCGGCCACCGCCAGCGCGTGAATCCAATTGACCAAGATGGCGATCCAGGGCAGTACCAATGATCCAGCTGCATGGCTGGTTATCATGCTCAATCCGATGAAGAGCGCGCCGAGCCAGATCATCCCTTTCCAGATGCCCACAGACATCTGAGGAACCGTTTCGCGGAGGTATTCGGCAGCGAAAATAAGAATAGCGGTGAACAGGAGCAAGACCATGCGCAAGGTCCAGATATCCCCGAAGCGCGAGCCAATCTGCACCACCTGCCAAAGACCCTCCTCGACGACTTGAGACGCCTCCGCGTTGAAAAAGACCATCGACTGCTGAATCAGCGCCAGCAGATTTGCGCTGATGGCGATTGCCACAGCCAAAACGAAACAATTGCGCAGGCGCCTCATGACGCGCGGCGGCAAACCTCCCGACGAACTGCCTGCGCTGCCCCACGCGGGCAATAGAAGGGCGGCGTAAGCGAAAGATCCGCCCAAAAATAGCGTATTCGCGATACCGAGCAAGTACCGCCAGAAGACTTCAAGCGGAATGGCGCGGTCGTCGGCCGCTCTGCCGCTGACGCCGCCGACCTCCTCCCCCACGAAGAAAACGCGGCTTTCGGCGATGACATGGCCGTCGCTGGCAAATGCCGGACGCAATTCGACGATATAGGCGCCGTCGGACAAGTCGCTCGGCACCCGCAGTGACAGCAAAGAAAGACTGTCTTGATCGACGCCGCCGCTGGCGATGATCGTACCCGTCTGATCACGCAGATTGATCTCGCTGAAACGAGGTTCAAGTGCTTCGCTGAACCAATATTGCAGACGCGTTGGAGGACGCTCGAGCGTGCTGCGGTCGGCGGGTATCGCCCGCACGACATATCCATGCGCCCCTACCAGCAGTAGCGAGGCCGAGAGAACCGACAAAGCGAGCAGCAGACGCAAAACTCTCATTGGAGCAAGCATCCCGCTAGCATGGAAACTGTCAACATAGACTCATTATATGAGGCAGCCGCAAAACATGGAAACGCGAATAATTCCCGTCATCAAGACGCGGTCAGTGTCTACGCGACCCACGCGCCCCTCGGTCGTTAAAATCTTGTGGGCGAGGCGCGGATTTTGCAGTTTGATGCGCTTGCCCGGATAAACAGCCCTCTTGAACGAATAGCGGCGGAAGCCTATGATAGAAACTCAGCTTGCGCGTCAATCTTGGGAAAACAGACATGCCGGTAAACGAGACGAAGAAGAATTTCATCACCGATATCATCGACGGACACGCCGAAAGCGGGCGCTTTGATGGCAAAGTACATACGCGCTTTCCGCCGGAACCCAATGGCTATTTGCACATTGGCCATGCCAAGTCCATCTGTTTGAACTTCGGCATCGCGGAACAATACGGCGGTTTGTGCAACCTGCGCTTTGACGATACCAATCCGGCCAAGGAAGAGCAGGAATATATCGACGCCATCACCGAGGATCTGCGTTGGCTCGGCTACGACTGGGAAGATCGCCTCTATTACGCCTCCGATTACTTCGACCAGCTGTACGAGATGGCGATTGAGCTCATTCAGATTGGCAAGGCATACGTCGACGAGCTTAGCCAGGACGAGATCCGCGAGTACCGCGGCACGCTGACGCGACCGGGCGTGGAAAGCCCCTACCGAAATCGTCCTGTCGAAGAAAACCTGGCGCTCTTCGAGAAAATGCGCGCGGGAGCTTTCAAAGAAGGTGAAGCCGTATTGCGCGCCAAGATTGACATGACATCGGGCAATATCAACATGCGCGATCCGGTCATGTATCGCATCCTCGACGCCCCGCATCCCCGCACCGGCGCCAAGTGGAAAATCTATCCGATGTACGATTTCGCTCACGGACAATCGGACTCGATCGAAGAAATCACGCACTCGATCTGTACGCTGGAATACGAAGACCACCGCCCGCTCTACGACTGGTACCTGGACAATATCGAGATCTACCATCCGCAGCAGATCGAGTTCGCCCGGCTGGAACTCAGCCATACCGTGCTTAGCAAGCGCAAGCTGATTCGGCTGGTGCAGGAAAACCATGTGGGCGGATGGGACGATCCGCGCATGCCGACCATCGCCGGGCTACGACGCCGCGGATACTCACCGGAAGCGATCCGGCAATTCTGCGAAGATATCGGCGTCGGCAAAGTCAAGGGCGTGGTCGCCTTTCACAAACTGGAGTATCACATCCGCCAACACCTGAACAAAACCGCGGATCGCGTCATGGCTGTACTGAATCCGCTCAAGGTCGTGATTGAGAATTACCCTGACGACCTGGTCGAAGAACTGGAAGCGATCAACAATCCGGAAGATGAATCGGCTGGTACGCGAAACGTTCCCTTTTCCAAAGTGCTGTACATCGAACGCGACGACTTTATGGAAGACCCGCCGCGCAAGTTCTTCCGTTTGGCGCCAGGCCGGGAAGTGCGGCTCCGTTATGCCTATTTCATCACCTGTACCAATGTCATCAAAGACGAAAACGGCGAGATTGTGGAACTGCGCTGCACTTACGATCCAGCAACGCGGGGGGGCGCCGCGCCCGACGGCAGGCGCGTGAAAGCGACCTTGCACTGGGTATCCGCCGGGCACGCCCTCAAGGCGGAAGCGCGGCTCTATGATAGCCTTTTCACTGTCGAAGACCCGGAAGCCGACAGCCAAAAGGACTTTACCGATTTCATCAATCCGGATTCCTTGCGCGTCCTGGACCCTGTCTTCGTCGAACCCAGCCTCCGTCATGCCAAAAGTGGCGATCGCTTCCAGTTCGAACGTTTGGCTTATTTTGTGGTCGACCCCGATTCCACTGACGACAAGCTCGTCTTCAATCGCACGGTTGCGCTGCGCGATCAATGGTCCAAAGCGCGCAAAAAAGGCGGAGGCAAAGCGCGGAAGAAGAAAGGCGGCAATCGTTGATTAAGCGTGGGGTACGCTTATCGCTAATGTGCTAGCATAAAATCACTTGGTCTCTTTCTTAATAAACCGCGATTTGCGCTAGCCGAGCAGGTTTATTATTTTCTGTGACCACGGTAGCCCAAATTCGCCGGTTACGCGCCGAGCGGCTCTGGCTGAAAGTGGAACCGCTTTGTCTCACAAACGCTTTGCTCTGATATTGCCGCTGCTGCTTGCTTTTGCCCTTCTCTCGGCCGACGCGCAAAAAGCAGTCTGTGAAGAAATCGTCGCCCAGGCGCTGCTGGACTTGAGCGAGCATTGCGCCGATCTGGAGCGCAACAGTTTGTGCTACGGCCATTCCCAGGTCGATGCCAGTTTCGCAGGGGATTCAAACGCCGCTGATTTCGACGCGCCCGGCGCGCGCGCGTCGCTTGCCCAAATGACAAGACTGCGTACCTCTGGGCTGGATCTCGAAAGAGGCCATTGGGGCGTCGCCATCATGAACCTGCAAGCGAATCTGCCCCAGTCGCGCCCGGGCGCCGGCGTGATTATGATGCTCGCCGGCGACGCGACACTCGACCATGAGGTCGATCTCGCTCAAATTGACGAGATTCGCGAACCCCTAAGCACAGTCGCGCTCGAGCCAACAATGCGTTTCGCCCAAGCCGCCGCCATCTCCGAAGAGTTGGGGCAACTGCAGAAGGACGAGATCGCGCTGATAGACGCCAGGACGCGCGGGGGAGAATGGCTGCGACTTGTCAACGCCAGCGCGGTATCATGGGTACAACGCGATCATCTGGCGCCCCTGCAAGGGATGGAGTCGCTGCCGGTTGTCGATGTCGCTGATACCTTCGCCATGAAGGCTCTTTCATTTTCCTCGGCGAGAGAAATAACCGATTGTGATGCGGCGGAGCCTGTGCTCGCGATTCAAACGCCGGAGACGTCCAGCGTGAATTTAACCCTGAACGGCGTCGACATCCATGTCCAATCACTCGTCAGTTTTCAGCAGGTCCACCGCAATGCCTTGAGTATGACTGTGCACCGGGGCGCGGCAACTACTGCCTTTGGCAATACGGTTTTGGCGGGCAATACCGTCGTCGGCATCCTGACCAGTACCGGGAACGGCAAAACTGCTATCCTGGATTGGAGCGGCGCCTTGCCCGTTTCTGACGCTGAATTGGCGCGCGGCCAAAGAGTGCAGGAAGCCTTGAATGGACTGGCGCGCGCCAACGGCTGGGCGGAACAGGACAGTGAAATGACAGTGGGCGATTTCATCCATGTCGTAGCGAGTGGCGATACGCTATTTGCGCTGGCGCGTCGCTACGATGTCCGCGTAGCGGACATTGTCGAAGCCAACAACCGCCCCTCTCCAACGCTGCTCTATGTCGGGGACGAGCTTTTGATTCCCAACCCGGGCAGCGGATTCGCTGGATTGGGATCCGCAAAGCCTGAAGAGCCTTCGGCCTCGATTGCCGCAGCGCCAAAAACCGCGCCTCCGGATTGCAGCGGCCTGCGGTTGACATCGCCCTCGGAAACCGCGCCGGGCGGCATTAGCCCCTACTATTGGGACGGCATCGCCGCCGCCAGCGGCTATCAAGTCAACGTTTATGACCACGGGACCGGCTCGCTGCTTGGCAGCTTCCGCACCAGCGCCGGCCAAACATCGATCAGCTTCAGCGCCGGGCAACTGGGCGTTGGCGGCGCCCTGCAATGGGAAGTGATCGCCCTCGCGGAAGACCAGCCAATTTGCAGCACCGGCAAAAGCGCGCCCCTGCCTCATCTTTAGTCTTGAAAATGCCGGAACAAGTTTCCGGCTCAACTAGACCGGGCGCGACACCGATCGTTTGAGCATTCTCACGAATGCGGCGCGATCGACGCCGGTCGCCACCCTCATTTGCGGTTCTCGTCCTGTAACGCCCAATACATCTACGACCGTAATGCCCCGTTGCAAACCGTCTCCCGTTGTCACATCCACGCGGAAATCTCGACAGGTCGCGATGCCGGGATCAACGGCGACCGCCATCGTGATAGGATCGGGCAGGTCAAAACCAGCCAAATGCGACGATTCAATGGCATACGCCGTCAAAGTCGCCTGAATATCCACGACAAACTGAGCCAATGGACTGCCAATATCGCGAATTTCAGCCGCTTGTCCTGGATCAAAAGTGGCGTATTTCCACGAGATATCCCAGCCCACCATGGTCATCTTCATGCCCGATTCAAAGACGATTTTGGCCGCTTCAGGATCCACCCAAATGTTGAACTCGGCTGTCGGCGTCACGTTGCCGTGCCCCTCGCCAATGCCTCCCATGATATAGCAGCGCTCGACCAGCGCGGCCAATTCCGGCTCTCGCAGCAAGGCGAGCGCGACATTGGTCAGTGGTCCCAGCGTGACCAATGTGATGTCGCCGGCGTTTTCCCTGATGACCTGTCGCAGAACATCAACCGCATGCCCCGGCGCCGGCGCTCGGTCCCCGAGCGGCAGGCCGATATCGCCCATGCCATCGGCGCCATGGACGTCTTGCGCCGTCTCCAGTTCGCGCAAGATGGGCTTGGCGCAACCGCTGTAAACCGGCGCATCCTTCCCGCACAATTCCACCGTATACAGCGCGTTTTGCAGGGCTTGACTCAAAGGGACGTTGCCCGCCACGACCGTGATCGCCCGCACATCAATATCGGGATCTTGCAGCGCCATCACCAGCGCGACAGCGTCGTCGGAGGCGGTGTCCGTGTCAATGATGAATTTGCGCATGACCATCTCCTTACCCAGAGCCTTTCGCGAGTATATGAGGCTCGCTGGCAACATGCAAGCAATAGGGGCTGTATATGCTGGCTACAAGTGTTCCAACGACTGTCAAAATGACTATCAATGGAAAATCTTTAATCCGCGAACATTTTTTCACCTTTTCCCACCCGTTTTCTGCTACAGTATCAATCTAGCGCCAATAAAAAATCTCAAATTGCCAAGCCGCTCCGAGCCAGAATGCGCTGATGAAAAAGCGATACCCGCCATACCGCAATAGGCGAACCCGTTGCCTGCCATCGCGCGATGGTGACAATCTCCGCCACAATGGCAAAATCCTTATGGTATACTCGCCAGTCAAACCATAGAGCGGAAACAGCGAGGTAACGGGTATGGAATTCACCATTCCCCGCCATGTGCAGACCATTGCTCACCGCGTTCGGCAGTTCGTCGACGATGAGATCATCCCGGTGGAAAGCGAGTTGCTGCGAACGGGCCGGGACCTGAACAACGACATCTTGCAAGACCTGCGCGCCAGGGCAAAGGCGGCGGGGCTTTGGGCGCCGACCATGCCCAAAGCCTGGGGCGGCATGAGCCTCAACATTCAAGAGATCGCGCCGGTTTTCGAAGCTGCCGGCCGCAGCATGTTGGGACCGCTCGCGATCCATTGCGCCGCGCCCGACGAAGGCAATATGCACCTGCTGCACAATTGGGCCAACGACGAACAAACGGAACGATACCTGGCGCCGCTGGCAAAGGGCGAGACCTTTTCCAGCTTCTCGATGACCGAGCCCGCGCCCGGCGCGGGAAGCGATCCGCGAATGATCCTGACCCGCGCCGAAAAGGACGACGATGATTGGGTCATAAACGGACACAAGTGGCTGAGCACCAACGGCGAAATCGCCGATTTCTTCATCATCATGGCGGTGACGAATCCCGACGTGCACCCCTATCAAGGATGTACGCAGTTTCTGGCGCCGCGCGAAAGCAAAGGCATCCATATCCTGCGCGATGTGCCGGTGATGGGCGCCAAGGACTTCGGCGGTCACGTCGAGATCCGCTACGACGACCTGCGCCTGCCGCAGAGCGCCATCCTGGGCGGCGAAGGCGAGGGATTCATGCTGGCGCAATCGCGTTTGGGTCCGGCCCGCCTGACGCACTGCATGCGCTGGACCGGCATCGCGCAACGCGCGCTGGAAATCGCAACTGAATATGCGACTAACCGGGAGGCATTTGGCGGCGCGCTGAGTTCTCATCAGTCGGTGCAATGGATGCTGGCCGATTCCGAGATGGAACTCAAGATGGGGCGCCTGCTCATCCATGAAGCGGCTTGGCTCTTGGCTCAGGGCGAGCAAGCGCGGGTCGAAACCTCAATCGCCAAGGTGCAAGTGGCGGAAGCCGTCAGCCGCGTATTGGACCGCTGTATACAGATCTGCGGCGGACGCGGGATCTCTCGGGATCTGCCGCTTTCTACCTGGTACGAAAAAGCGCGCGCCTTTCGCATCTATGACGGCGCGTCCGAGGTGCATCGCATGGTCGTCGCCCGCGATGTCATCAAGCGTTACGGAGCAACGGACAAGCCTCGTTAGGGCGGGACAAGCTGTTTTCGGCTTCGGGGCTGCAGCGCATTTGGAACTCGCAATACACTGAACGACAGACACATATTCACGTATTGTGAGAGAAACCGCGAATCCCAAGTATAGCAAATGCCCAAAGTCTTTGTCAGTCACAGTAACCAGAACAACGGCGAGACTCTGCTCATCGTCGAAGGCTTGAAGCGCGCTGGATTCGATGTCTGGGTCGATTACGAGAACATTCGCGGCGGCGCCGATTGGCTCTGCGAGATTCAAGCCGGCATCGAACGCTGCGACGCTGTAGTCACAGTCCTATCCAAGGCCTCCCTGGGATCGGTTTGGGTCGAGCGAGAATGCCTCTATGCTTTTCAACTGAAGAAACCGGTATTCACCGCGCTCGTGGATGACGTTCGCCTGCCCTTGCATCTGATCAACATCCAATACTGCGACTTTCGAGAAGATTTCGCGGGTGGGTCAAAGCAGCTGGCTGAATCCCTGACCAGCGCATTATCGTCGCCCGAATCCAGTATCGCCTACCCAAATGAAGCTAATGCTGTCGAAGCCAACCGCGTCAATTTTTTCCCTTACGTAGAACAATTGCCGGGTGGCGAAATTGCTACATTGGTGGCGCGCGATCTGTTTCATTGGTCGGCTCGGATTGCCGATGAGGTGGCTTTTGGCGGACGCGTGAATCCAGGTTGCCATGTGCGAATGAACCTCAAAAGCCGTCCGGTGACGGTTCTGTCGATTTGGGCTTACCCCAAGACGCCCGCCGCGCAAATATACTTCGACCACCTGGCATCCTTCGCGCCCTATCAGCGAATAAGGGCTCGCCGCGCTCTTCTGAAGCAGCTTAATCAAATACTGCCGTCCGAGTTTAGATTGCCCGCTGCCAAGTCCGATCGCAGACCGACCATTCCGCTAACTGTTTTGAGCAGCGCGGAGATTCTGGAATCGTTCAAGGGGATTTTGGCGGAGACCCTGGCAGCCCTGCGGGCAACCGAATCGTCTTGAACAGCTACGTCAGCGTAGCGCCTCTTCCAGATGTTCGAGGCGCAGTTGCCGGTCGTAATACTTTTCCGCAGCTTCCGCCATGCTCTGCATGGTTTGCACGTTGAAGAAGGCATTCGCGACCGCGCCTGCCAGCGGAACGAAGCCGACGATCATCCTGGCCGGCACGCGGGCGCCCAAGCGTGACGCCAGCTTGCTTGCCAGACGCCAGCTGACTTTGCGTCCCAGAGGACGGGTTAACATAACTTCGTTATCGAGGTGCTGGACGTTTGCGTCGCCGCTCTGAAGCAGTTCTTGCGCGAATGCCGATCCGCCGATTGCCTCCATCATCAGCAGCCCGCGTTCGTCGCCGGCTACGTAGTTTTCCACCAGTCGCTGCAAGATATGGTAGGTACGCAAGGTCGTCTCGTCTGTGGACGACTCCAAGAGCTTGGGCATAGCGGCTTGTCCCTCCGCGGACATCGCCCACCTGAAACAGGCCAGGGAAATCGCCAAGTGCTCGATAATGCTGGCGTCAAAATGCGTGTTGTTCGCCCAAAGCGCCAGAATATTGCGCAAATCCGAATAGGCTTCCGTTTCGACCACGTAGGCGCCCTTCAAGGCGCCGACGCCCCAACTGATGTATCCCATCTTGTGCAGCAAGTAGCTGATGCCGGTCGGAATGGTAAAGGCATGAAGGCCCGGGATCACCATCTCCGCGCCGCCAACCAGCGCCAGTTTGGTGGTCTCTTGCTTGATCCACTGCGCCGCGGAATCGCATTCCATCGCCGAAGCGACCGCCTTTTGTGGATTCCCCGCCAGTTCATCCATCGCCATCACAATGGCTTCGGCAATGGTGTCTTCCAGTCCCATATCAATTGACCTGTAACCCAGGGTTTATGCTGTACAGTATACGCGATATGACGCATGGTTGTTGCGCGATCCTGCGCCGGCTGGTCGTCGTATTATCTGCCGGGCTCATCCAGCGCGGACCGCCAGATTTTGAGGTCGTCAAAAGCCACTTCCACGGCTTTGCCGGTATAGTTCATCACCGCCGACAGGCCGACCGCGCCAGCACCGGCGCGGCTGTCCCGCGCTTCAGCGACGAATTGATCGTTGATCCATAGCGCCAAATAGTCGCCCACGCAAATCGCCTTAATTCGGTTCGTAGACGAGCCTCGATTAATCTTGCCCGAGGGCTTGGCGCTGACGATTTCATCCAAGGAGCGCCCATTGCTCCAGCGAATGCTGTAATAACCGTCGCCGCCTATCAAGAAGTAATAGCCGCGACCGCTGTTTGCTGGATCAAGCCGACAGGCGATTCCATAGGCGTTATGATCGAAGTCGGACATTTGCCTGACTTCCGCTTCAATAACAACATCGTCAAATGTATAGGGGAGTTGCGCCCAAACGTATTGGCGGGTCGCCAGCCAAATTCTGTAGCCGCCGTCTTCCACCGCCATTTTTAGGTTGTCGCCGCCGTCGTAGCTCGTCCAGTTGCCGGAGCCGTCAAACTGATCGCTGTAAACCAAGTCGAGGTAAGTGAAACCGACGCTGGGGCTATCGTCCGTGCCCAGTCGTTCAACGATAGACTGGCAAGACGCTGTCAGCAGGATAAAGACAAGGTACAGATGAATACGCAAGAGAACCCCATACTATGCTTCGGCTGGTAGAAGTGTAATCATAATCGGCGCCAAATAGTAGATTTGACAGCGTCGATCGAAGTCGATTTTCTCAAGCGAATTTCCTCCGTTTTACTTCAAACTGTTTGAAGTGGTGCGATAAAGGTGTATAATCTGAGCAGACTCAATCTGAGGTAAAGTGATCGAATTTCATGATTGAAATGATCGTAGACCGTGTCCAGGTGAGCCTGATGTCGCAGCATCGCCTGGTTGTTTTGCGGGACACGCAAGAAGAGCGATATTTGCCGATCTGGATAGGCGCGTTTGAATCCGAGGCGATCACCCTGGAATTGCAGGGAATGCTGCGCGAGCGCCCTTTGACACATGATTTGCTCAAGTCAACGATCACCGAAATGGGCGGCGCCGTTCGCCACATTTACATCAACAATTTGAGCAAAGATGTCTTTTATGCCCAGATCAACATCGAAGTGAATGGCGATTCGATAGACATCGATTCGCGCCCAAGCGACGCCATTGCCCTGGCGGTTCGCCTCAAAGCGCCAATCTACGTTGACAAACAGGTAATGGACAAGGCTGGCATTCGACCCGACCGCAATGTCGAGCCGGAGATACTGGGGCTAGACGATGAATTCGCGGACTCCATGGATCCATCGGAGAAGGTCGACGAGACCAAGCTGAGCGCCTTTGCCGATTTCGTAGATACGCTCAATCTCGATGATTTCGACGAGGACGAATAGTCGCCAGTCAAGACCGGGATTGGGCGGCCGTCGCCTGGCAAACCGATGCTGTTGCCAGTTGTAGGCAGGTAGCGCTTTCACTGCCATAAGCGCATTGTTCCCGCGGAACCGAAGGCATGACAGACCAGTTAACTCAAACGCATTTGCAGATTCCAGCGAGCCTGGAAGCCGAGCAGGCTTTGCTCGGCGCTATACTGTTACAGCCTAAAACCTTTCTTAACATCGCCTCGTTCCTGGAAGGCGGCGATTTTTTCCTCAAACGGCACGAATATATTTGGGCTGCGCTCAATCGCTTGCAAGAACGCGGCGACGCCATCGACTATGTGACCCTGTCCCTTGAATTGCAAAATATGAGCGTGCTGGATGAAATCGGCGGCCAAGCCTACTTGACCAACCTGGTGAATAATACGCCTTCGTCGGTTCATGCCGAGGTTTACGGCAAACTGGTCGAACGCACCTCGATTCGGCGCAAGATGTTACTGGCTTCCGACGAGATTCGTCGCCTGGCAGTTGACGAAGAACTGCCCATCGATAAAGTGATTAGCGATGCCGAATTGGCTCTGTTCGCCGTCAGCAACAGCCAGATAAAGCGCGAATTCGTGCCGGTATCCGAGGCTCTCAGCGATTACTACGACGAGATGGAGCGGCTGTTGGCTGCCGGCGAGGGCACGGTCGGTTTGCCGACAGGCTTCAAAGCGCTGGATGGCTTGCTGGGCGGTTTCCAAAAGTCGGACTTGATCGTCTTCGCCGGGCGCCCCGGTATGGGCAAGACAAGCTGGATACTGACCGTAGCCTTAAACGTGGCGAGGCGTGGGGCCCGCGTCGCGATGTTCACCATGGAGATGGGCGTCGAGCAGATGGTTCAGCGCCTGATCTCGATGGAGACCGGCATTCGCATTCACCAGTTGCGCTCGGCCAATATCTCGGCGCGCGAGCATACGCGCTTCACCGAAGCCGTCAGTCGCATTTCCAATTTGCCCTTTTTCATCGACGACACGCCTTCAATCACGCCGATTGAAATGCGCACCAAATGCCGTCGGCTGCAGCACGAATACGGGCTTGATATCGTGATGGTGGACTATATGCAGCTCATGTCGGCCGGCAAGGCTTACGAGAACAACCGTGTGCAAGAGATCAGTTATATCAGCCGGTCGCTCAAAGAATTGGCGCGCGAACTCAACGTCACGATCATTTCGACGGCGCAGCTTTCGCGGGCGGTCGAGCAGCGACAAGACAAGCGACCGCAGTTGTCGGATTTGCGCGAGAGCGGGAGCATCGAGCAAGACGCGGACGCTGTATTGTTCTTGTATCGAGACGAGGTCTATAACCCGGATACCACCGAATTCCCCAATCAGGCTGACGTGATGCTCTCAAAGCATCGTCACGGGCCCACCGGCACCATTCAACTCTACTTCGAGAAATCGATCACCAAATTCATGGATGTCAACATGAAGCGGGTTGATCTAAGTAATCTGGAATGAGCGCTATGACCGATAGCTTCGCTGGATTCATGATTCGAGACGAGGTCGTCGCCCTGCCGGCGCAGCTATTCGAGTCCCTTCTGCTGGAGATTGACGATCTCCCGGAATTGAAGCTGACGCTCTTTAGCCTGTCCGCGATTCAGCAGAAAGAAGGCAATTACCGCTATCTGCGCTACGACGAATTGCTCGCGAACAAGCAACTGATGGCCAGCCTTCAGACCGCGGACGATTCGCGTCGGGCATCAGAAGCGCTTGACGGCGCGCTGGAAAGAGCAGTTCGTCGCGGAACGCTATTGGAGGCGATTATCCAGCGCCAAGGTATGCAAAGGCGCATTTATTTGCTCAACGACGTGGACGGACAAACGACCCACCGTCAACTCGTCGCCGGGGAATGGATACCGGCCGGCGAAGACGAGATAGAAATCCTGCCACCGCGGCCGACGCTTTACGGGCTTTACGAGGAAAACATCGGACTGCTGACGCCCATGATCGTTGACGCCATCCGCGAAGCGGAATCGGAATTCCCCAATGACTGGATTGAGGACGCGATGCGATACGCGGCAGAGCGCAACGCCCGCAATTGGAGATACATTCGCAAAGTGCTTGATAGCTGGCGGCACGAAGGACGCAGAAGTGAAAAAGCTGGGCAAGATCTTGAGCGGCACAAACAGTACACCGCCGGGGAATGGAAAGACTTCATCGAAAGTTGAGCCGGAAAGCGGGCTCGAACTTCCCCTGCAGATCATCTGTCGCGATCCGCAAAACAAGGATGAACCCTGTCCGCTATGCGGTGGAAAAGGCGTGTACGCCTTTGACGTTGAGCTAGATGACCCGCGCTTCGGCAAGTTTCAGCGCTGCCCCAACAATCCAGTTCAGTACGATCAGGAGATGCATACGCGGCTGCGGCGTTATGGCAATCTTGAGGCATACAAAGAGAAAAGTTTCGAGAACTTTCAGACCGACTTCGGCGGCAGCAGTTACACGCAGAACGTCGTCAGCTCGCTGGTTAACGCCAAAAGCGCAGCTCAACAGTTCGCGGACAATCCCAGTGGATGGATCGTGTATGAGGGACGCTTTGGCTGTGGCAAGACGCATTTGGCGGTGGCGATTGCCAATTGGCGCCTGGAAAAATACGGCGAGCGCGTCTTGTTCATTACAACCCCCGACTTGCTCGACTTGCTTCGTTCGACCTTTGATCCAAGCGTTCAGAGTTCGTTCGACAACTATTTTGATCAAATTCGCGGCGCGGCTCTCCTGGTTTTAGACGATCTGGGCGTGGAAAAGCCCAGCGACTGGGCCAAGGAAAAATTGTTTCAACTGTTGAATCACCGGCATGTCGAAGCGCTGCCCACGGTTATCACAACAAACACGCGGGTCGACGATTTGGATCCGCGACTTGGCAGTCGCTTGATGGAACGGTCGCTGGTCAAACACATCAAGATTCAAGCCCCTGATTTCCGAAGAGTGTCGCGCAAAGAAGCTGGCGATAGTGAAATCTTCAATATGCACTTGTACCAGGATATGCGCTTCGAAACTTTCTCCACAGATAGCGTCTTCGTCGAAGATGTCAGCAACTTGAAGCGCGCACTGACGGTGGCGGTGGAGTGGTCCGCGAATCCAGAGGGCTGGTTGTACATCATGGGCGAATATGGATCAGGAAAGACGCACCTGGCAGCCGCCATTGCCTACGATTTGTACGAGCGCGGCCATGACGTCATGTTTACGACAGTACCTGATCTGTTGGATTTCCTGCGGCTGAGTTTTAATCCGCGCTCGGATGCGCGTTTCGACAAACGATTCCACGAGATCGTCAATGCTCCTTTTCTGGTGCTCGATGATTTGCGTCTCGCTAGCGCTACGCCATGGGCGACAGAAAAGCTTTTCCAGATCATCGATTACCGTTATCTGTCGCGCATGCCCACGGTGATCACGTCGTCTGAAACGATTGAAGAGACCGATGAACGACTTGCCACGCGCTTGCTTGACCGCAGGGTCTGCCGGCCTTTCGCCCTGCAGGCGCGCAGTTACGTCAAGCGGATGAAAAACCTTCGCTGATGCTTGGTACGCGGCTTCGCATTAAGCCTTACAGTCGGCGTCATCGGGGCGACTTGCTGGACCTGTCCTGGTACAGCCAATGGACGCACAAGCACCTGGATTGGTATACAACCAGTCGTTGGCTTGATCGCGACGACATGCTCGTTTTCCTGGCTTGGGAGGGTGAAAAGCTGGTTGGATACATAGGCTTGTCGCCGGAAAACTACGGCTCTTCCTGGATCCGCCTCATGGGCCTGCGCGATGGTTTCATGCCAGAAACGATCATAAGAGAATTGTGGCAATGCGCGGAGGCAAAGTGCATTGAACTCGGCATAAGCAATATCATGGTGTTGATGGTGACCAATTGGCTGCCCGCTTACCTGCGCGATTACGGCTTTATCTATTGGGACGACATCATCACCTTCAATTATCTTGGCAACTACGACCCTCATCAGCCCAACCCATCGCTAAAAGTACGACCGGCTGAAATGGAGCATCTGCCGGCCATTGCCCGGGTCGATCGGATGGCATTTCGCGACAACTTTCGCCTGTCGCAAATCGATCTGCGCCAAGCCCTGCGCATAGCAGCAGCCGCCACTGTCGCGGAATACGAGGGAGAAATCGTTGGCTACCAAGTCAGCACGCGACACTGCGAAGTCGGTCACTTGGCTCGACTGGCTGTCATCCCGGGAATGCAAAGGCGGAATATCGGTTCGGCGCTGCTGCAGCGCCAGTTGGGCGACTTCGAACGGAGAGGGATCACGACAATCAGCGTCAATACACAGTTGAGCAACTTGCCATCGCAGCGCCTCTATCAACGCTACGGCTTCTTCCGAACTGGCTTTGATCTTGAAATCTGGAACAAACGCCTGCCAAGACCATCACCAGAATAGACAAAAGAAAGCGCGTGATGAGCATTATCTATCATGAAAACGACGCCAACCTCGGCGTGTTGAGCAGCAAGACCGTCGGTATCATCGGTTACGGGAACCTGGGGCGGCCCGTCGCGAGAAACCTGCGCGATTCGGGCATACGATTGTTGATCGGGCTGCGCGAAGATGAGACGCGCGACCATGCGCGCGAGGATGGATTCGAGCCACAAGACATCCAGGAAGTTATTCCCCGCAGCCATATCCTGCTGCTTATGCTTCCTGACGAAGTTCTGCCCGAGGTCTATTTGGAGACGATATCGCCCACTCTGCAGCGGGGACACCTGCTGGTATTCGCCAACGGATACAATATCGCCTTTGGCTTCGTGGAGCCGCCGCCGTTCATCGATGTCGGCATGATCGCCCCGCGCACCATTGGCGCCGCAGTACGCACGCGCTATCTCGATGGCAGCGGTTTCTTTAGTTTCGTTGGCGTCGGGCAAGACGCAACCGGCACTACCTGGGAATCGCTGCTAGCCCTGGCAAAGGCCATGGGCAGCCTGAAGGCGGGCGCGATCGAAATCTCCATGGTCCTGGAGGCGCAGCTTGATCTATTTGTGCAGCAAGCGATACTGCCCGCCTTTCACCATGTGATGACCACTGCCGCTCACGTTTTGCTGGAAGTCGGATACCCGGCGGAGGCCGTCATGACGGACTTGATTCTGTCAGGGGAATTCACCGACTATTTGTCCCGCGTGGCGCAGGGCGGCCTCTTGCACGCGATGCGCCTCTCGTCGCTGACCGGACAATATGGGATCTTCAGCCGCCTGCCCCGCTTCAAAGAACTGAAGCTGGAAGGACTCATGGAAGCGACCTTGGAGGATATCAGGAACGGTGATTTTTCCAAAGAGTGGGCGCGCGAATACGAAGCCGGTTATCCACATCTCGGCGCCCTGTTACGCGCGCAGGAAAGCCACGAACTTTGGGCGCTTGAGCAACAGACCCTGGATCTCTTGCGCGGCAAATGATCGCATACTTAAGTCGCCTGCCTAAAACTTGCCGCGCGCATGCTAGAATGACCGCTTAACCCAACAGAAGAGAGGGAACGTCAATTGCTCAAACAAGTACGAGCGATTATCTCCGACATGGACGGAGTCTTGTGGCGCGGCATGCAGCCTTTGCCCGGCTTGCACGACTTTTTCGCTTACATGTTGGACAAGAACATCGGTTTTGTCCTCGCCACAAACAACAGCAGCAAAACCCGCATGGACTATGTGGATAAGCTTGCGAAGCTCAATGTACGTGGATTGCAGCCCTCGCATATTGTCACCAGCGGTACGGCAACCGCCAGCTTCTTACGGACAGAGTATCCGCCCGGCACGCGCATATTTGTGGTTGGCGGCGCGGGACTGAAGCAGATCCTGACGAAGGCTGGTTTCATGATAGTCGAAGACGATGCTGACTTGGTCGTCTGCGGCATCGACACTGATCTGACTTACGAAAAAGTACGTAAGGCAACGCTGCTGATTCGCGGCGGCGCCGGCTTCATCGGCACGAATCCGGATTCGTCTTTTCCTTCTCCGGAGGGCTTGGTTCCGGGCGCCGGCAGCATTCTGGCGCTAATCGAGGCAGCCTCCGGTCAGCCGCCAATTGTCATTGGAAAGCCGTCACGCGGCATGTTCGAGGCCGCGCTACGCCAATTGGACGCGGATCCGCAAGAGACGCTGATGATCGGCGACCGCATCGGCACTGATATCCAAGGGGCGCAGTCGCTCGGCATCAAGACCGCGCTGGTCATGACCGGGGTCGAAGATGAGACGAGTCTAGCCGAAAGCGCGACCAGGCCGGATTGCGTATTCGAGGGCTTGCCGGAACTGATCAAAGCCTTGAAAAGCGCCAACTAATGGCGGGAGTCCAACATAGCAGCCAGAACCTCGTCGAGCGTCGGCAGTTCATCGGCATCTTTGAAATGCGACATGCCTTGGTAGATGTCGTGGGCGGCGAGGAAGAATCCGTTCGGCAGCCCCGCCCCTTCAAAGGTATTGGCGATTTCTTTCATCTCGCCCGTGAAGCGCCAGGCTTTCTCGGTGACGCCACGCATATTGTCTTGCGCTCTGGTTGCTGAATCGGGATCGCGCCTTTCCCACTCGCGATACAAGTCTTCTCGTACGCCAAGGCGCTCGGCAACCGCCTGAATCGCCGATTGCAAAGCTGTAAATCCTTTGGTCCCCGACGCGAACACCATCTTTAGCGCCGAAGCTCGTCCGACCTCGACGCCTATCACAATCGCTTCCGTGACTGTACCCGCAAACAAGTCAGCCACATGAGTCGCCGACGCGCCCGAGAGGTAGAAGCGCGTGCTGCCCGGCTTCCATGCCGGCGGCCCGATGATGCTGCCGTCGACGAAGTCGATGCCCGCCGCGCCCATTCTCTCGCCTATTGCGAGAGCCTTCTGGGGCGCGATCGCGTTGCCATCACAATACAAGCCGCGGAATCCGGCCTCGATGACCGATTGCGCCACGGCTTCCGCAGCATGTGGAGGGCAGACGCATAGTATTAGTTCGCAGGCCGCGCAGAGGTCCTCAATCGAATCGACATCGAGCAAGCCCTGTTCAGCAGCCCGTTGTCGACTGGCCGCGCTGCGTCCGTCGGAAGACCAGAGCACATCGTGCCCGGCAGCCCGCGCCGAAGCCGCGATCGATATACCCATTGCGCCCGGATTAATGATGCCAACCTCACTCATGGTCTATTCTCGCATATCGACATTATCGTCCCCAGACAGCAATGATTCAAATCGTTCATAAGTTTCCGACTTTTCGTCAAAGACATAATTCGGTCTCATCACGATGATGTCGGTACCGCCAAGATCCCGCAAGTGCCGCATGGTTTTGTGGATCAGGTCCGATGGCACCAGCAAGTTTGTTTCGAACCATTTTTCAGCAACCCCCTGCGGACTGGCCACCTCAACGACGCCGGGTCCCTTGCTTCCGCTCAACGCGGGGTTGGCGAGAATTCGCCCTTGTACATCAGCAACGGATTGCCCGCGGATGTTCGCGCGCAGAGATACAAACCGGCTGGCGCGACGATGCGCCTCAATTAGCTCAATCATCTCACGCAAGGTCTCCAGCTTGGCCGACGACTCGCGCAAGCTGCGGCGATTGCCAATGAGCACCGCTTGCGAAGCGAGTATCGCGCCGCCGTCAATTGGCCGCAGGTGGTTCTCGCGCAAGGTAGTGCCCGTTTCGGACAAGTCAGCGATCATATCAGCGTAACCCATACGAGGCGCGGCTTCCATGGCGCCGTCGGCATGAACCAGCAAAAACTGGGAGATGCCTTGGCGGTACATAAAGCCCTTGGTCAAATTTCCATACTTCGTGGCGATACGCAGTTGTTTTCCGCGTTCGTGATGTCGCAAACTCAGGTCGGCCAAGTCCGCAATCGACGTGACGTCAATCCAGGAATCGGGCACGGCCAAGAGCAATTCGCATCTGCCAAACCCGAGCTTTTCAATGATGATCACATCTTCAGTTTCGCCACCGTATTCGGCAACGATGTCGTAACCTGTGATACCGATGTCGACGCGTCCCTCGCCTACCTTGCCCAGGATATCGCGCGGACGCTGATAGACGACCTCGGCGCGCGGCAAGCTGGGGATCGTCGCCGTGTATTGACGTCGATTGGGTTTGTAGATCCGCAATCCCGCCCGACCAAAAAAACTCTCGGAAGCCTCCCCCAACCTTCCCTTGCTTGGCAACGCCAGAATCAGTTTATCCGCGGCAATCCTGTCAATCATCGTCCGTGAACACCCTCGTCACTACATCGGGGACATCGTCCAGGGCGACGGTCATCTCTTGACGACTGCGCATATCTCTCAGGACGACTTGACCACGCTCGCGTTCTCTCTCGCCAACGATGACAACCGCGTCCGCTCCCTTGCGGTCAGCGTGTTTGAGGCTCCTGCGCAAATTGCGCTCGTCAAGGCCGACCTCCACCACCAGGCGCCTGGCGCGCAGGCTGTTAGCCAATTGCAGGCAATAGGCGACTTCGCCCTCCGCTACCGGAATGACATATACGTTAGGGCGGTTCAGCGACCGACGATCTGCGGTATCCAAAACGCTGGCGACCCGCTCGATGCCGTAGGCGAAACCCGCCGCCGGGGTTGGCTCATTACCGCCAAGAATACTGACCAGATTATCGTAGCGCCCGCCTCCACAAAGCTGGATATCTTCCCCGCTTTCACTGGCACAGTGGATCTCGAACATCAAGCCGGTGTAATAGTGCAATCCTCTATTCAATCCCAAGTCCAAATGTATATCCGCGTCTAGCTCCCCGAATAGACCGAGTTGAAGGAAAGTCGCCTCCAAAGTGTCCAAGGCGCTTGGATTGACATCGTATTCCGCGAACAGGTCGCGCGCCTGCCCAAGGACTTCTCCTGTCGGACCCGTCAGATCGCTCAGCTTGCGCATGTATTCGAGCGCGGTTCGAACTTTCGGGGCTTGTTCGTCTTCTCGGATCTTGTGCAAAAGCCGGTCGATAACTTCATCTTCGTCACGATTGGTATCGATGCGGATATTGAGGCTGCGCAGAAAGTCCGTGATTGCCTGATGCGCTTCGCCATCACTCATCTCGCGCAACAAATCAATCAAGCGCTGGCTCTTGGAGCCGTCGGCGGGTCGAGAACTTGCTTCTGCGGTCGCAAGACCAGCAAGGTCAGGATAGAGATCGCATAGAGAATCTATGACGGCATCCATGCCGCGTTTACGGACATTTTCCATATTCCGCAGGAGATAATTCAGGAGTTGCCTGCGCAAGCCCAGCGAAGTCAAAAAACCTTCCAGTACCTCGCTATGACCGACAACGAGACGGTACTTGCGAAGTCCAAGCGCCTCCAACCCGCTGCAAGCCAGGTAAAGAATCTCGGCATCCGCCAATGGTCCCGCCGCGCCCAAAAGCTCGGCGCCGGCAACGGTAAACTGCCGGAATCGGTTGTGTTGTGGCTTCTCGTAGCGAAAGACCGGTCCCGCGTACTGAATCCGCAATGGCAGCGGCTCGTCCTGCAAATGCTCAACATATGCGCGCAAAATGGACGCTGTAACCTCCGGTCGCAGGGCGATGCGCCGGCTCTTGAAATCGAACTCATACAAACGCGAGGCGATGTCTTCACCAGATTTGCGCAGATAGAGTTCGGTGTTTTCCAGGATTGGCAATTCGATCGGCACGTAGGAATGCCGCAGCAGATGCCCTTCGAGCTGCGCCTGAATGCCTCTGCGCTGGGCGTATTCAGCGCTGAATACGTCGCGCATGCCGCGCAAAGCCGTGATTTTTTGTGCCGATGGCATGATCAACGGACCGTATCTATCCTTCGAACGTCAAGACAACAGACTACCATGCAAATGCATGAACGAGTAGAGTGCGCGCCGGCGCTCAATCGCAGGTATCGATCACGACGGCATGGCTGCTTGCCTTGTCGTCAAAGAACCGAAGCAGCCGGTCCCCCTCCTCTTGTATTTCCCGCAAGCAGTCATTTGGCTGTGCCTCGAAGAGCTTGACATTGAGAGTCACCGAGCTCTTGTCCTTTTTGACGTTCCAGGTTGCGCCGACAAAACCGTCGATCAAGACCGTGCCAATGACGCGGCCGGCGCTCAGAAAAACTTTTTTGCGATGCTCGTCGGGGAGGATTCGCGAGCGATCTCGGTGCGCGATAAGCATGTTATCGTATTCCGGGATGAATCGGAGTGGCGCTATCGAGTCAGGCGCGGCAATTGTCAATTCGGGCAGGTCGTACATGTCTCGGCCGTTTTCGCTCTGATACACCATGAGATCGCCTAGCGTCGACGCCAGTTGAGACTTCAAACGGGTCATGCCGGTCCAGGTCTGGAAATCCATGACGTCCGCGGGACCATAAGCCGCCAGATATCGGCGGAAAAGGCTTGGCAGATCGGAGGGATTGGCCCGCCCCAGCCAGCTATCCGCGGTCGTGTAGGTCGCGCGCGTACCCGCGCCCCAGGTCCCGCTAGGCGGTATTTGAACCAGCGGCAGGTAGCTGCGCACAGCATAAGCCATCGCTTCCTTGTTCAATTTCGGCTCGTGTTCCTGCAAGCGCTCGCGAAGCGCGCCTATCGACGGCTGATTTGATTCCAGGAAGGGTTTGGCAATGCTCAGCAGCCGCTCGATATCCAGGTCCGCGCCGCGCGCCCCAAAAAAAGACCGAAGACCGCGAAGCAGCGCCGGTTGAATGACCGACTGAAAGCGCTGATGATCCGCCGCCGAAACCAGGTGCAAGGTCGAGCGTATCCATGGCGCGCGCACGATCTCGCGAGACTCCAATAGCGCGGTCAGTTGACCACGTTCGAAGCGGCGCAGTCGTGTCCACAAGCCAATATAGGGCGGGTTGGGTATCTGGGACTGCAAGGCGATCAAATGCTCGGTAGCGGCAACCGGGGGCATATTCTGACGGTCCAGGAGCATTTGCCGCGCCAATAAACTCCGATTGAGTTGTCGCAGCGTTAGCCGGGTCTCCGCCATTGACCGATCCTAATCAAAACCAATAGTTGACGAAATAGTCCGTCGTTCTGAAGATGCGCTAACACAATGCGAAGCAAAACCGGCCTCTTGCTCAGTGTATAGCTCGGCACCAAAATGACGGGAGGCTAAAGCGCTGTCGCGACAGGTTCCTCGGAGATTTCCTGCGCGGCAGAGGCGCCAAATAGTCGCCTCGAAAGCAAGAGACTGAATCCCGCGAACAGGGCAAGAATCGCAGCGACATGAAGGCGCGCGGGCATTTTCCTCAAACGCGCCATCAGCCCCGCTTCGCTTTCCAGCAGTTGCGTTTTCAAGTGAGCGGCATATTCCGCGCTCGGCTCCACCGGAAGCAAGGTATCGCGCAAATCTTGAATGACAGAAACCAGGTCCGCATACTCCTCGCGGGCGCCGTCGGACAAATCAACAAGCGGGTCTATCAAATCTCCCCGTTGTAGCGCGCCGGTGATGTCATCGACGAAGTCTTGCGCCTTCGCGTCGGCATGTGAATCCATGATCGCCCTTATCCTTCTCTTCCGCTCAGACGACGAGCCGCGCCGATATCTTCCTGGCGCTGCAAATCTTCCCGCAAAGCCAATAGCGTCCGGTGATACAGCGATTTGACCGCGCCTTCCGTTCGACCCATAATCTCGCCGATTTCCGCATTTGACAATTGCTCGATGAATTTCAGCAAGAGCAACTGCTGGCGATCTTCCGGCAATCGGCGTACCGCTTCCATGAGTTGCTTTTGCTCTTCTTGCTCTTCGGTCCAGCGATCCGGCGCTTCGGACTGCAGCGAATGCGCGACAAAGTCATCAAGCGCGATGATCTTGCGCCTGCCCTGATCACGATGCCAGTTGGCAACCAAATTGTGAGCGATACGATAGAGCCAGGCTTGAAAGGGCAGCCCCCTGTCGACATAGGCGCCAATATGGGACATCGCGCGCTGAAATACCTTGGCGGTCAAATCCTCGGCGTCGTGCGTGTTGCCCGTACGATAGTAGACATAGTTGTACATCTTGGTCAAATATCTCTCGTAAAGCTCGCCAAATGCCTCTTTGTCGTCGGCGGCCAATTCTACCAGCGCCCTGTCGTCAAGCGTTTTGTATTTCTTGCGTCGCGCGAACAACTTTTGCATAGTCTAAAACCCGTGACGATATGTGCGGTTACGCAACTCTAGGGATCGTAAGCATTTACTTACCCTGCGCCCGCAAAAGCGAATTGACATCGCTCAATCGCGGCAATGACGACATGGTACCGTGTTTGCCGCAAGCGAGTCCAGCCGCCGCTGTAGCGAACTTCAGCGCCCGCTTGCCGGACCAGCCTTTGACCATAGCAAGCGCGTAAGCCCCGACAAAGGCGTCGCTGGCGCCGGTTGTATCCACAACCGCGACCGCGAACGCCGATTGCTCCAGCTTGCGCTCCCTTTCATATAGTACGCAGCCATCTTCTCCCAGTGTCATTACGACTCGTTTGATCCCCATATTCAGCAATCGACGCGCCAACTCATCCGGGGCGTCATTGTCGTCCCCGGCGATCAGTTGCGCCTCAAACTTGTTGGGTATGATGACATCCACCAAATGAAGGTATCCGAAAACGAAGGCGTCGCGGGTGAAGAAGGGCGCGGGATTAACGACAGTTGCGGCGCCGGCGTTCTTGGCCAGTGTCAGCGCATAATGGACCAGTTTCTGCGGGATTTCGAAGTCAATCAAGAGCAGATCGTCCTTTTGCAGACGCTGCAGGGCTTTGTCGATATCGCCTTGGCCGATCTTGCGGCTGGCGTCCGGCGCGCCGATAAAGCCCGGGATCATGTCTTTGACCACGATGCTGGCCAAACTGGTCCTGGCCGAATCGAGCGTCATGACATGGTCGATGTTCACGCCGATATGCCGCAGTTCATGCAGCATCTGCGCGCCAAAAAGATCGTCGCCCACACAACCTATCAGCGCGACATCAGCGCCGAGCAGACGAGCCGCCGCGGCCTGGTTTAAGGCTTTGCCGCCGGGGGATAATGTCACCTGGGAGGCGTGAACCGCGCGATTGGGTTCAATCCAATCGGGGACATTAAAGATCAGGTCGTATACCAGGGCGCCAATGACATGGATTCGGGGCATTGAATGCCGTCCTCGCATGCGTGATTATCGTGCTCTATTGTATCATGGACCATCGGTTCGCCTCTATCGGTTGTCAAGTTGCTGTTCTTTATTGCAGCGGAATATGTCCGTGACGCGACATGAAAGGGTTGCGCCTATAGAAGACCATGCCTGCAACCTCGGGCTGCTATCAGTTGGATTGCGGACAGAAGGTTTCGGCAACAGGGTTGGGGGGAAAATCCTTAGATTTTCCCCCCAACCCGTTTGAATTGCCATGCCCTAATGCCGGGGGGACGATTAACCTGGAACTCAAGCGTCTGCCCAAACTGAGCGATCGCTTGGGGATTCACCGCAGGGCGATCTGCCAGTCGCCCCATTGACAGGTCGCAGCCCATGCTTTATGACTGGCGCGCATTGATCACGAGGAGTACAGATGCGACTGTACATCACGGGCTTGTGAGTCGCCCATAATCGCCACAAAACCTATACATTTTGTGGCGATTTCTTGCCATATGAAAAGCTGTCCTCTCGTCAGCTGTTGCTACGGGATACTTGATCTTCCCCCCGTGAATCGGGGGACCGAGAGGGTGCTGGGCCGGGGATAGGGTAGAAAAACGCGCTGGGCGCTTAGAGTACCGGACAAGCCTTATACGATCGACCACTACGCTATTTTTGTAGAACCAAGAAAGTAATGAGAATCTGAAAAAGCGACGAAGTGTAGGGGCGTTTCGCTGAAATGCCCGAAAACAGTTAGTGAAGGAACGGGCGGCACAGCGTGCCGCCCCTACAGTACACCCATTTTTTTGCACGACTAACTTGGAACTACTTTGGATTTCGCATCTGCTTTAGCTATAATCAGCATAGTCGGACCGAATGCACGAGCAACAGATGATTCGTCATAGAACAGCAGATATTCCACGACTGGGCTTCTTTGATACCCGACGCGGTAGAATCGTACTGGAAAATCTGACAGCCTACGTGTTCCTCGCGCCGGCTGGCTTGCTCATTGCCTTGTTTGGGCTGTTCCCGGTGGCATTCGCTTTCTTCGTCAGCCTGCACCGCTGGCGTCGTTTCCCGGATCATTACAATGGCCTCGCCAATTATGAAAAGGCGCTGGGCAACCTGGCGTATATATTGTTTTTCTGGTTCGCGCTGGCCGCCTTTGCCTTGGCAGCATTGATGATTCGGCGCTTGCTGCGCGCGCTCCAAGAGTCGGATTCGCCGAGCGAATCCTTGAATCTGTTGTCTGGACTTGTCTGCGGCTACGGGGCGCTGCTCGTCGTTGACTGGTTCTTCAAACTCGTCCCGGCCATTATGCTGATACCGCGTCAAGTTCGCGGACAGAACACCAGTCTTGAACTGTTCATGGCTAAACTCGGCGAGAGTTTTGCCATGCCCGAGGTACTCGCGGCCGGCAACCTGATGATTCTCGGCCTGCTCGTAGCGATTGGCGTCACCGCGCTGACGGCTTGGTTTTTTCGATCTGCCCGCAGCAATGACTTGATTGTCTGGAGCGCCTTTGCAACTGCTTTAACCGTCAGCGGCGTCTTCTTGCTACAGCTCACCCTGACCGAAATCCAGGCGGCGCTTGATGTCGCCCGCGAGTCCGGCGAAGCGCTGCCAATTTGGTCCCAATTGGTCTTTGTCAGCGCCGGCGTCATTCTTATCGCGCTGGCTTGGCGGATCTTTCAGCGCGGTATCAATGCCCAGGAAAACAGGCGCTTCACGCTTATGGCATTTAGCGGTCTGGCGCTGGCGGTGGGCGGATACCTGCTGATGGCGGAACTGCCCGCCGCCCTGGCCGAGGCGGATGACGACCTGCTGCAAGGCTTCTGGGTTACTGTTATGTACGCATTCGGGACGGTGCCGGTCCAATTGTCCGTTGGCTTGGTGCTGGCGTACCTGCTCTTCCAGCCGATCCGTTTCCGCGCCTTCTTCCGCATGGTCTATTTCATACCCTACATCACGCCCTTTGTCGCGACCTCGATCGTCTTTCGCGTCATGTTTGACGCGGGCAAAACCGCGCCGGCGAACCGCGTTCTCTCGCTCTTCGGCATAGAGCCGCAGCGATGGATTCTGGAGCGCAACTCCATAGGCGAACTTTTTGGGCTCCCCGATTTTCTTGCGGGTCCCGCCTTGGCGCTGGTCGTGATCATGATCTATTCGACCTGGACTTATATCGGCTACGACGCGGTGATATTTCTGGCCGGCTTGGGCAACATCCCGGGTGAACTTTACGAAGCCGCTCGCATTGACGGCGCCAGCGGCTGGCGCATTTTTCGTCACATCACCTTGCCCATGCTGTCCCCCACCGTTTTCTTCCTGTCGCTGGTAGCGATAATCGGCACCTTCCAAGCCTTCACGCAGATCTGGATCCTGCGCACCGGCGCGGTGGGCAGCAAGGTTAATACAGCCAGCGTCTATATCTTTGACGAATTGCAGAACAGCAACCGCTACGGTTACGCCTCATCGATGGCTTTTGTGCTCTTCGCCCTGATCCTGTTGATGACGCTTTTCCAAAACCGCGTCATGGGGAGAAGAGTCTTTTATGCCTAGTCAAAGTGGCGACCCTAAAGCAACTAAGGCGAAAAAGCTGCCGCCGCCGCGCGTCAACCGGAGTCAACTCGCGATTTACGCGGTATTGTTCGCCGGCGTCATCATTGCAGTGGGTCCCTTTCTATGGATGATCAGCGCTTCCTTCATGACGCTGAGCGAGGTCAATCTAACGCGGCTGTTGCCGGAGAATCTGCTTTGGGAGAATTACGCCACAGCTCTGCGCCGGGCGAACTTCCTCGATATCGAGCTGACCACAGATCCGACTAGCGGTATCCTGCAGTCTATCGGCATATCGGGCTATCTGTGGAACAGCCTGCGCATTACCCTGATCAGCGTTTCCGGGTCGCTCGTCGTTTGCATTCCGGCCGCGTACGCTTTCGCGCGGATGGATTTCATCGGGCGCAATTTCATATTCGCCCTTTTTTTGTCCACCATGATGATCCCGGGCATTGTGATGTTGATACCGCATCTGCTAACGGTTATTTGGCTGGGTCGTTTGAGCGAAAGCCTTTTCGGACCCGTGGGCGCCTGGTTCAACAATTGGCCCGCTCTTACCATCCCCTTCTTCGCTTCAGTTTTTAACATCTTTTTGCTGCGACAGTTCTTCATTCAAATCCCTAATGATCTCTGGGAAGCCGCGCGGATCGACGGCGCGGGACATTTCAAGTTCTTGAGGAGTGTGGTCCTTCCCTTGTCGAAGGCGCCCATCATGACCATCGTACCCTTGGGTTTTATCGGCTCCTGGAACGCCTTGATGTGGCCCCTGCTGGTCACCATCAACGACGATTGGCGACCGATAGCCGTAGGCTTGTCCAATTTCGTCACAGCCGACACGCCCGGAGATTTGAACTTGCAAATGGCGGCTTCCGTGATTACCGTCATACCGATCCTGATCTTGTATTTCGTAGCGCAGAAGCAATTCACCGAAGGTATCGCGCAGACAGGTATCCGAGGTTAGTATTGAACCCTCCACCGCGTCATGCGGTGTTCATTCCGTGGCTGAATCCCGTAAGAGGGGGTATGGAGCAGCCGCCTATTTCGAAAGCTCATTTTACGCGAAGGAGACTCGCAAGCTATGAAGACGAAAATGACCATCGCGCTCATGTTCTGCATTCTAACGCTTGGACTGGTTCAAGCGCAGAGCACAACCGACTATGAAGGCGTTGATCCCAGTGGACAGACTGTCGTCTACTGGCATCAGTATTCCGATGACAGTTCCCAGGCCGAAACGATGTCGGCATTGATCGAGGAATTCAATAGCGACAACGAATATGGAATCACGGTGGAAGCTATCCATCAGGGCAGCTACAGCCCCATTCAAGATCTGATGAACACCGCCATTCTCTCCGGAGAGCTACCAAACCTGGTTGCGGGATATGCCAATGCCATCGCCGGCTGGGCCAACGAAGGCGTTGTTGTCGACATCAACGAATTGCTCAATAGCCCGATGTGGGGAATCCCGCCGGACGAGCAAGCCAATCTCAACTTCGATTTGCTCGACGTCAATCAACTGGACTTCGCGCCCTTTCACGGTATGCGCGTCGCCTGGGCGAACCAGAACTCGCTGAACGTTTTCTATACCAATCTTGACATCGTCGAAGCGCTGGGCTTTGATCGGCGTCCGCCCGAGACGCTGGCGGAGTTCGAGGCGATTTCCTGCGCGGCCGGCGCCAGCGAGATGTACCAGGGTTATCCCCTGGATACCGGCACATCGCACTTCGAGAGTTTTGTCGCCGCGCATGGCGGCGCGATATTTGACGCCGACTCCGGCCAGTACATCTTTGAATCCGCCGAGGTGGCTGCCGTCCTGGAAATGTTCACGCGCATGCTGGAGAACAATTGCGCCTATCTATTCGCGGAGCGCTATCAAAATACCGGTGACTTCGCGGTGGGCGTCACACCATTCGCAGCGGGCAGTTCCGCCGGCATTCCCTTTGTCACCTGGGATGCCGCAACCGCCGAAATGACCGACGAGTGGGTGGTTTCCGCATTCCCTGGCGCCGACGGCGTTGGTCCCACGCTGCAACTCTTCGTGCCCAGCCAGGCGATCTTGACCGCGACGCCGGAACAAGAAGTGGCCACCTGGCTGTTTGTGAAGTTCCTGGCCGGCGCCGAGGCGCAGCTTGCCTGGTCCGGCGCGACCGGATACTTCAGCATACGCAACGATATCGAGATCACCGAGGACGATTTCACCGAGCCGCGCATGCCCTATCACCGCTTTGTCGAAGTGCAGGGCATTTTAGCTGACGAAATGGTCAGCATTTATTCCTCGCCCGGTCTTCCCAGTTATAGCGCCGTGCGCGGGCTGGTGCCCAATGTGATCGCCGAAGTCGTCAATGGGGATGCCCCGGTCGCCGACGCGCTGGCGGAATTGAACGAGGAAGTGGCCGAATTGCACGCCGACCTGGATATGTAAGCATCCAATAGCAGCACAGTTGATCCCCGCCCACAGGCGGGGATCAACCCACGAATTACAATATCATTTCAATTTCCGCAAAACCAAATACTGATTCAATAAACATTTGACGTCTTCTCAAATCTATGCTATAGTCTGGTATACAGGTTCCTTTTTCCACATCTGTACCGGTAAACGTCATAAATTGTGGAGTGTCAAAAACCTCTTTTGGCTATCCGCGTAGCGAGTGAATTAAGTGAGCATGTCTTGAAAGTCGTCCGTCGGTCAGGATTCCACTCGGTTGTGCACCTCCATGTCTAATGTCCGTTACGACGACTGTTCGCGGTTCCCAGAGGAAACGAATTTCCAGTAATCTTCCGGCAATTCACTAAACACGCAAAGGACACAATCTTTGTTCGCGCGGCCACCCCAGCATACACCCCTGCCGCAACAAATTAACCCAGGACAATCAGCATGAATATCGCAAAACTTGAAACGAAGACCCTTCCCGAATTGCGCAGTCTGGCGCGCGACCATAATGTGCCGCGCTTCAGCCGATTGAAGAAGCAGGACCTCATCATAGGCTTGCTGCGTCAAGACGCCGTGCGGCGAGGCCACGAGCTTCGCGGCGGCGTCTTGGAAGTAGTGGACGATGGTATCGGTTTCCTGCGCGCCGAGGGCTACCTCCCGGGCAAAAACGATATCTACGTCAGCCAGACGCAAATCAAAAAGTTCAACTTGCGCACCGGCGACATGGTGATTGGTCAGGTTCGCCCGCCAAAAGACACCGAGCGTTACTTCGGCTTGCTCCGCGTCGACGCGGTTAACGGTCTCAACCCCAACGAGGTCAGGCAGCGCGCCAATTTCGAACGCTTGACGCCCATCTTCCCGGAAGTCCGCTTCAACCTGGAAACGCTGCCGCGCATCATGTCCACGCGCATGCTGAATCTGATCGCGCCGATCGGATTTGGGCAACGCGGGTTGATCGTATCGCCGCCCAAGGCGGGCAAGACCACCGTTCTCAAAGACATCGCCAACGCAATCAGCCACAACTATCCCGAAGTCCACCTGATGATCGCCCTCATTGGCGAGCGCCCGGAAGAAGTGACCGATATGGATCGTTCCGTTGACGCCGAGGTCATCGCCTCCACCTTTGACGATCCGGTACATCATCATGTCCGGGTTGCCGAAATGGCCCTGGAGCGCGCCAAGCGTCTGGTCGAAGTCAGGCGTCACGTCGTGATGATGCTGGATAGCGTCACGCGTTTGGCCCGCGCTTATAACCTTGTCGTTCCCACCAGCGGGCGCACGCTTTCCGGCGGTTTGGATCCCTCCGCGATTCACCCGCCAAAGCGCTTGTTTGGCGCGGCCCGCAACGTCGAAGAAGGCGGCAGCCTGACCATAGTCGCGACCTGCCTGGTCAATACCGGCAGCAAGATGGACGACGTCATCTACGAAGAATTCAAGGGCACGGGCAATATGGAACTCCACCTCAGCCGCAAGCTCCAGGAGCGTCGGATCTTCCCCGCCTTCGATATCGAACAGTCTTCGACCCGTCGCGAAGAGTTGCTGCTCGGTCCCGATGTCTTGCAACGCGTCTATACCATGCGGCGCATGTGGTCTCATTTGGCGGAACAGCCGGAAGGCATCGTCGGCGCTACCGAACAACTGCTGCACAGCTTCCGACTTTACGACACCAACGAGAAGTTCCTCAACAGCTTGAGCGGCTCAAACGGGCGCTAGGCATCCCGGCCAAGTGACGAGTTCCTCGCGACGCCCGGCTGCCGAACGGTAATTTCGGTCGCGGCGCTTTGCGTTCCACAGTCTATCGGGAGCCATAACCATGAGAATGGAAGAGGTGGTAGCGCTTGTGACCGGCGGCGCGTCTGGATTGGGGGCGGCGACCGCGATACGTTTTGCCGAAGGTGGCGCCAAGATCGTGATTCTTGATCGCGACCTCGAAAAGAGCCGCGAACTCACGGCGTCCATAGGCGAAGCCGCGCGCTTTGCCGAGGGGGACGTGACAAGCGAGTCGGATGTCCAAGCCGCGCTGGATCTGGCAGTGGCGGAATTCGGCGCCCTGAACGCGCTTGTCAATTGCGCCGGGGTCGGTCTCGCCATCCGTACGATCAGCAGCCGCGGAGCGCATCCGTTGGACTTGTTCGAGACGGTCATTCGTATCAATCTGACAGGCACATTCAACGCCATTCGTCTGGCCGCCGCGATGATGTCGACGAATCCAGCGGGCGCGGGCGGCGAGCGAGGCGTGATCATCAACAGCGCCTCTGTCGCCGCGTTCGAAGGCCAAATCGGACAAGCAGCCTATGCGGCCTCCAAAGGCGGCATCGTCGGCATGACCTTGCCAATCGCCCGCGATCTCGCCCGAAATGGCATCCGCGTCTGCACGATCGCGCCAGGGATTTTTGATACGCCGCTGCTCGGCAGCCTGCCGCAAGCCGTCCGCGACTCGCTCAGCGAGCAAGCGCCCTTCCCCTCCCGCTTGGGTTTGCCAGCGGAATACGCGCAGTTGGCGCAGCAAATCGTGGAAAACGAAATGCTCAACGGCGAAACGATTCGGCTCGACGGGGCTTTGCGCATGGGTAGCGCTTGATCGACTTCCCGAAATAATATGAAAATCGGGCGCTGAGAAACGAGTTTCCCTGGGTGCATTTCAATATCTTGGGACGATGGGACAGGGCAATCGCAGCAAAATCAATATACGTCAAATATCACATAAATCTGGCAAATGTAGGGGCGGCTCGCTGAGCCGCCCGTCTTTATCGACCGTCTATTCGTGGGCGTTTCAACGAAACGCCCCTACATCGCCTCCTTTTTGGCAGGCAAGAGCTTAAATCTCGGTGTCGTAGGTCAGTGTCTACGCGACCCTCGGTGGTTAATTGCCAATAATCTGAAATGCACCCAATTTCCATCAATCAGTTGACAAAGGCGCAAACATGCGCTAAGCTCTCTTGAAATCGGTCAAAGAACCTTGGAAATCTCGATGTACCGCAACTGCTGTTCCATCTGTTGTTGTCAGACACTATCTTCCGATAGTCGTGCGGTGGGACGTTGCTAGGTTACTGAAGACCTGGAGCAATCTGAAACAAGCAGCCCCGTTACGACACGGGGCTTTTTTGTTGGGTGACGCAAGGGACGTTTTTGAAGATGTCAACAAGCAAGAATCACCGCTGCCACGTTTGTTGTTGTTGCTGTACCGAGCCGGGCAGGCTGGGTTATCCGATGCTGGCGCTTGAGTCTCGCTAGCAAAGTCGTTCAGGAATCTTGGGGCGCTTCGGATAATCCGAAGCGTTTTTTTGTTTAAGGGTAAATAACGCGGAATAGGAGTTCAAAGTGCTGGGATTGAACACAGGCGCTGCGCAGATCAACCGGTTGGCGGAACAGTTCGAGAGCGCGGATCCAGGCGAAATCTTGTCTTGGGCGAACAATAACTTTGGCGACAAGCTCGCCATAGTAACCAGTTTTCAAGCCACCGGGATCGTTACGCTGCACATGATGCAAGAGATCGCACCCGCTACGCAGGTGCTGACGCTTGATACGGGCTTTCTTTTTCCGGAGACTGTCGATCTGATGAATGCGCTGGAAGAACGTTTCCAACTCAATCTTCGGCGCATTAGACCGCGTCAGACGCCGCGGCAGCAAGCGCGCGATTACGGCGACCGCTTGTGGGAGCGCAATCCCGACCGCTGCTGTCATATTCGCAAAACGATTCCCTTGCGAGAGGCGCTTGCGGGTTATTCGGCTTGGGTGACCGGGCTTCGCCGCGATCAATCAGCCAGTCGCGCCAACACGCCCATCGTCAGCCGGGATTCAAGAACGGGCTTGATCAAGATTGCGCCCTTTGCCAATTGGAGCGAAGACAAGGTCTGGACCTACCTGCGCGCCCATGACTTGCCCTACAATCCCCTGCACGATATCGGCTATCCCAGCATCGGCTGCTGGACCTGCACCAAAGCGGTCAATCAAGACGCTGATTCTCGAAGCGGCCGTTGGTGGCGTCGAGACAAAACAGAATGTGGCATCCATATCGAGCATATCGCCGAAGCGGCCCGGGAAGGCGTCCATGCCTGAGCCGACTGTCGGTTATCCCATCTTGCTTCACCTGCAAGACAAGCAAGTCGCCGTCATCGGCGGAGGCCGAGTGGCGACGCGTAAAGTCAAGCATTTGCTCCATTCGGGAGCGCGGGTACTGCTTATCAGTCCGGCAGTATCGACAGAGCTCCTGGGGCTGGCCAATGAAGGCCAGATTGAGTTAATTCATTCGGAATACCGGCGCGACATGCTAAACGAACATATGCCTTTTCTGGTAATCGCCACAACTGACGATGATGCTGTCAACCAAATCGTGGCTCAAGACGCGCATCGCATCCGAGCCTTAACAAATGTCGCGGACGGCAGCAGCGACGACAGCGATTTCAGCAACATGGCGGTAATCGACCGGTCTCCGCTGATAATCGCGCTAAGCACCAATGGCGCCTCGCCCGCGATGCTGCGGGAGCTTAAGAAACAGCTAGAACGCGCTATTGGCGATGAGTACGCGCTTCTCGGCGAGTGGCTGGGCGAATTGCGGGAGCCGCTCAAAGGTCAACTCGATTCCCAAATGGCCAGGGGAGAGCTTTATCGGCGCATTCTGGATTCGGATGTACTCCCTCTATTGCGCGATGGCCAGCCCGAAAACGCCCGGCGAATCTTCGATGAAATTATAAGTCGGGATCTGGCTTTATGACGGACTCTGCGCTGATACTCGCCGGACACGGCTCACACGTCAGCCCAAACACCGCCGGCGTCGTCTGGAGCTATGTCGACCGCCTGCGCGCGCTGGGGGCAGCCCCCGAAGTCACGGCTTGTTTCTGGAAAGAGCCGCCGGCTTTGAACCAGGTGCTCGATACGGTGAAGGCGACGCAAATCTTCGTCGTGCCTGTATTCACGGCGCGCGGGTATTTCACGGCTTCCGTGATACCGTCAGAAATGGCTTTGCATGGACCTGTAACCAGGCGAGACGGCAAGACGATCACGCTCACGCGTCCGCTCGGCGAACATCCGGCGATGACAAGCGTTGTGCGAAACATCGTGCGCAAACACATTGATGATCACGATCTGGATCGAGCGGATACCGCCGTCGCAGTCATCGGACACGGCACGCGTCGCAATCCAAATAGTCGCGCTACAACCCGCTACCAAGCCAATGTCCTGCGCGATATGAATTGGGTCGGCGAGGTAGTCGATGTTTATCTTGACGACGAGCCTGAGATCCAAAGCATTTATCGGACAACTTGCGCCGGCAATATCATCGCCCTGCCTTATTTTCTGGCGCCCGGATCCCACGTCACGATTGATGTGCCGCGCGCGCTCGGTATTTCCGAGCTGACGAGTCCGCAGACGGTCGCGGGCCGACGGGTGTATTACACCGAATCTCTGAGCGAGGACGAATCCATCTGTTCGGCGATCCACGAATTGGCTCTCGACGCCGGGCTGCCTGTCGAACGCGACTCGGAAACTCGGCCTTGGCGAGGCTTCCCCAAGGTCGGCCGCGACTCGCTCCTAAAGGCGCTGAAGAAAAGGGGACCGCTTCAATTCGGTCAAGCGATGGTAACGGAAAAACGTGTCTGGCATTGCGACAATGGTGAATCCAGCACGCCCATGTCGTCAGCCGCGCAGCTTCGCGCCTGCTTGCGCGCAGATCCCTTCCGCCCCTTGCCCACATCCGCGGATTTGCCCGCCGGTTGGCGCGTTGATCTTGACCGACCGGCGCAAGCGCATGCCGTGCTGGAAACCGTTTATCCGGGTTTGGTCGCCGACTGGGCGGCAAGGCGTCAGGGAAACTTCCTTGCCGAGCCTCTCAAAGTCACTAGCGAGCGACAAATTGGCATGTTCAAGGGGATCCACAGTCTGGCTGCCGAAGTCATTGAAAAGACAGTCGCCAAGGTATGCGGCGCTTGCGTCCGTCAACCGACCTGGTGGAAGGACGAGCCGGAGGCAGATCTGCCCTGCAAAGCCCCTTGCAATTATTGGTTGTCAACCGCCGCAAAACTGGGAGAATCAGCGATATGAAACTTGGCAAGGTTTATCTGGTCGGGGCAGGACCCGGCGATCCGGACTTGATTACGCGCAAGGCTCTGCGGCTGCTGGGAGAAGCGGATGTCGTCATATACGACCGTCTGATTCCGCCGGAACTGCTCTGGGAAGCGCGCCCCGACGCCGAACTGATCGACGCCGGCAAACAGCCGACAAAGCGCCGGTTGTCCCAGGAGTCGATCAACCAGGTCATGGTCGATCGCGCCTTGAAGGGCAACTCAGTCCTGCGCTTGAAGGGCGGCGATCCGCTGATCTTCGGGCGCGGAGGCGAAGAAGCTCTGGCCTGCCACAAGTACGGCATTCATTTCGAGATCGTTCCCGGCATTTCCAGCACACATGCCGTACCCGCCTATGCCGGCATCCCGCTGACGCATCGTCATCTCAGCAGTTGCTTCACGGTTATCACCGGCCACGAGGATCCGCAGAAGCCCGAAAGCAGCATCGACTATAAGGCGCTGGCAAATATCGGCGGGACTATCGTCATATTGATGGGCGTAAAGCGCTTGACGCGCATAACTCGGACCTTGATCGCGCACGGTCTCGATGACGGGACGCCGGCCGCGATCATCGAATGGGGCGCGACGCCCCGCCAGCGCACGGTGATCGGAACGCTGGCCACTATCGCGGGTCTCGCTCGAGAAGGGCATTTTCAACCGCCCGCCATCACCGTGATCGGCGAAGTTGTTCGCTTGCGCGAATCTGGCGTACAGTGGTTTGACGCAGTTGCCGAGTTAAGTGACAGGCCGGGCTGATTTATTTTTCGCTTAAAAATCGCTGTAGAACCAGGAAGGTAATGCAAAAAGTTGATGAAGGTTAGAAAACCACAAAATAATCAAAAGCCGTAGGGGCGACCAATCTGGTCGCCCGAAAATCGCGCCCTCGCGTCGACGGGCAACATGAGCGGCAAAAACAACGTTCGACATGAATGCGGAATATAAGGAAAGGACAAATCATGAACACGTGGAAAGAGCAACTTGCGGATCAGATTCCAGCCGACATGGGTAATCTGATCGATACCTTTGAAGCGCAAATCGAATTGCGCAAACAAGGCAAGCTGGATGAAAAGGTCTTCGCCGAGCAAAGACTGCGCAAGGGCGCTTACGGACAACGCTATGACAACGGACAGCGGCATGACGGAGTCCGCACCCGGGAATTGAGCTATCCCTCAGGCGAATTGGTCAAGGGACCGGATACGCTTTGGGACGCGCCAGGCATGCAAAGAATCAAGATCCCCTATGGCGGATTGACGGCAGAGCAACTTGAAGTATTGTCGGAGCTTGCCGATGAATATGCCGATGTCATCTTGCATATCACCACGCGCCAGGACATTCAACTGCACTACGTCCATATCGACGACACGCCCGATCTCATGCGTCGCCTCGCCGCGGTCGGCATCACCACGCAAGAAGCTTGCGGGAACTCCGTGCGCAATATCACAGCCTGCACGCTGGCAGGCGTCTGCCACGACGAGGTTTTCGACGTCAGCCCCTATGCCGACGCCATGATGCGCTTTTTGCTCGATCATGACGACGTTCAGGACTTCGGGCGCAAGTTCAAGGTGGCTTTTTCCGGCTGCGCCGGCCACGCCTGCGGCTTGGTCAAGATGCACGATCTGGGTCTGCTGGCGCAGACGCGGGAGATTGACGGCGAGATCAAGCGAGGATTCACCGTCTTCGTCGGCGGCGGCTTGGGCACAGTTCCCCAACAGGCGAAAGTGCTGGCGGACTTCGCCACGGAAGAACAACTGCTGCCCCTCGCGCAAGCGGTATCGCGGGTATTCGCGCGGCTTGGCGAAAAGAAAAACCGCAACCGCGCCCGCATAAAATTCCTGGTCAGCAAGCTGGGCATCGACGAATTTCGGCGCGAAGTGCAAGAAGAGCTCAAAACCGTGCCGCAGGACGACCGCCACACAGCCTACCTCGACACTCTGGGCGACTTCGAGTACAAACCGGCCAAGGCTGGCATGGCGCTAAACGGAACGCCCCTGCCCGACGGTTTCTCCGACTGGTATCGCACAAATGTCTATCATCAAGCGCAGAGCGGCTACAGCACGATCACACTGAATACGCCGCTGGGCGATTTCACCGCCATGCAAGGCTTCCAACTGGCGGAAATCGCTCGGCGATATGTCGGCGACAACATACGGCTGTCCGTGGAACAGAACATCGTACTGCGCTGGGTGGCTGATGCCGACCTTCCCGCCATTTATCGCGAACTCCGCGAGATCGGATTGAGCGACGCCGGCGCTGGCACCATCGTCGATATCACCGCTTGCCCGGGCACGGACACCTGCAAGCTCGGCATCGCCTCGTCGCGCGGTTTAACTGCCGAGCTGCGTACCCGGCTGATCGAAAGAATCAATCTGCTGCCGGACGCCGTCCGTGAACTCAAGATCAAGGTCAGCGGCTGCTTCAATTCCTGCGGCCAGCACCATGTCGCCGATATCGGTTTCTTCGGCAACAGCAGGCGCTCTGGCAATCACAAGATGCCGCATTTTCAGGTCGTTCTCGGCGGCCAATGGCAGGAGAACGCGGGCAGCTACGGTTTGGCCGTTGGCGCCGTGCCGGCGAAACACATCCCGGAAGTGCTGGAAGCCTTGACCAATCGCTATGTCGCCGAGCGCGCGGAAGATGAAATTTTCCAGACCTGGGTGAAGAACCTGGGGCGCAAGGAAATCAAAGCCATGCTGCAGCCCTACATGAAATTGCCGAGCTTTGACGACAAACCCGAGTTCTTCAGCGACTGGGGAGATTCTCGCGTTTACACCATCGACGATATCGGCGTCGGCGAGTGCGCGGGCGAGGTGGTTTCGCTCTTCTCCTTGGAAATCGCCCGCGCCGAATCCGCGCATTTCGAGGCGCTGCTCGCCTTGGACGACGGCAACTATCCCATGGTCGACCAGCAGGCTTACAAGGCGATGGTGCTGGCTGCGCGCGCCCTGGTGCGTACCAAGTATCTCGACGTGGGCGATGACTATGGCAATATCGTCAACGAGTTCCGCAGCCGATTCTATGACACGGAGCTGGTCTATGATCGCTTCGCCAAGGGCAAATTCGCCCGCTATCTTTTCAAGCGGCACCAACAGCCTCCGGCGCAAGTCGGCGAGGACTACGCGCATCAATTGATCGACGAGACGCAACTTTTCATCGAGAACATTCACAGCGCCGAGCAACGCATCAACGGCGTCATCGTGAGCTAGCGGCATCAAGAGCTGTAGGCAAAGCGCCTGGAGAAAAGCAAATGACAATCGTTCCCAATCGCCTTGGGGTCAAATTCAACTTGAAACGCGAACCTGCGATAACGGCAGCCGACATCGTTCCGATTTTCCAACGCTGGATTCAGGAACACACGGTCGACGGTATGCTGATTGATGTCATCGACTACAAACATGTTCCCGAAGGACCGGGCGTGATCTTGATCGCGGACGAAGGCGACTACGCCTATGACTTCGGCGACGGCCAAGTCGGCTTGCACTATATCCGCAAGCGTAATCTGCCCGGGATCTTGTCCGACGCCCTGCTCCTGGCTTTTCGCCTCGCGCTGGGTGCGGCGCTCTGCCTGGAAGACGAGGCGCCCGGCGATATCGAGTTCGATTTCAGCAGCGCCAAGATCAGTTTTCTGGATCGCCAGCGCTACCGCAACGACCAGTCTCTCTATGCGGCGCTGCAAGATGAGTTAAGCGCAATTCTCGCCGACATCTACGGATGCGAAATTGCGCTGGAACAAGCCTACGACGATCCGCGTCTCAGTTTTGCCCTGCGCGTTGCAGCGCAAACCGACAGCGTCGACGGACATAAGCTGCTCGCGCGTTTGTCGGAAGGTCCGGTGAGCGTCCAGTAGCGGATGACGCTCGCCAAATCTTATTGCATCCGCTTCACGGTCCGCAGCGGAAGTGCCCTGGCAAGCCGCCGCAAAGTAGTGTATCGAATTCAGTTGAAATAAAGAACAACAATCACCTGACCACCGGTAGGGGCGATCCGGTGGTCGTTGTTGAAAATTACGATTTCCGACCAAGCCTTATCCCTATTACATACAAACGAAAGGCCATAATGATTCATAGCAGCTCTCTAAGCTCCCCCTCCCTGATGCTTCGGGGAGGGGGCCGGGGGGTGGGGTAGAATTTCAACAGCGACCCACCGAGTCGCCTCAAACCGCCCGTGCATCTATCTGCGCAATCGGTTATAGTTTCTGGCATGTTTTTCCTGAAACCGTCGTGAATCAGAGAAAGCCACCAACATGACCGAGTACAACTTTGATGAGATCATCGATCGCAGCGGGCATCACAGCGCGAAATGGGGCGCAGTAGACGAGGGCTGCTTGCCGATGTGGGTGGCGGATATGGACTTCCGCTCGCCGCGCTCCGCCATCAAAGCCATGATCGAGCGCGCTCAACACGGCGTATTCGGATATACGCTGGATCCTCCCAAGCTCAAAGACGTCATCGTCGAGCGCATGAGCGCGCTCTATGATTGGCAGATCAAGCCCGATGACGTGCTCTTTTCGCCGGGCATGGTCCTGGCGCTCTGCGCGGCCTGCAGTGGTTTTGGCGCGCCCGGCGATACCGTTTTGATTCAGACGCCGGTCTATGGCTCTTTCTTCAAAGCCGTCCGCGCCAATCGAAAATTCACTGGCAACATCAATATGGAATACATCGCCGACAGCGCCAACAGCTTCCATTATGAAAACGATTACGATGAGTTTGAAATGGTCGCGCGGGACCCGCGGACATCCATTCACCTGCAATGCAATCCGCAGAATCCGGCCGGCTTTCTCTATTCGCGAGCGGAACTCGAGCGCATTGGAGAAATCTGCCTCAAACACGATCTCTTGATTATCGCCGACGAGATCCACTCCGACCTGATTCTGGAGGGAAAGCACATTCCTATCGCCACCCTGTCCGATGAGATCGCGCAGAATACGCTGACAATGATCGCGCCGAGCAAGACTTTCAATCTGGCCGGCATGGCTTGTTCGGTTTTGATCGCGCAAAACAAGGAAATCCGCGAAACGATGGCGGCGGCGCTGCAAAGCTTCAGCGCGCATGTCAACATCATGGGTTACGAGGCCGCCTACGGCGCCTACACCGGCGGAGAAGAATGGCTTCGGCAGTTGCTCCGGTATCTCAAGAACAACCGTGACTTCGCTATCGAATTCATTCGAGAACACATCCCGCAGGTCAAGACTACGATTCCGCAATCGACCTACCTGCTCTGGCTCGACATGCGCGACTTGCCGATCGAGGGCGATGTCGCCGCCTTTTGCACGGAACGCGCCGGTGTCGCGCCAACGGGAGGCAGTTTCTTCGGTAGCGCCGGCGAAGGCTTCGTCCGCCTGAATTTCGGCTGTCCGCGATCTGTCCTGGAAGACGGACTTCAACGATTGAAAGTTGCGGTCGACAGCCTTGTCCTCAAAGTCTAGGCGTCCGCAGGAGACCCCTATATGCCCCGCCCTTTTTTGATTGATACCGACGCTGGATCGGACGATGCCGTCGCCGTGCTGATGGCGCTGCGCCACAGCGATGTCGATGTCCTGGCGATCACCGTCGTCGCTGGCAATGTGCCCCTTGAACAGGGCGTTGAAAACTCGCTCTACTTCGCCGAACTTTGCAACGCCGATACTCCGGTTTATGCCGGCGCCGATCGGCCGCTCACCCGCGAATACCTGTCGGCGGACTGGTTTCACGGCGCAGATGGCCTTGGCGACTGGGGCGACCGCTACAAGCCCCGCCGCAGCCAAGTACAAGAACAGCATGCCGTAGACGCAATTATCGAGACGGTCCGGTCCACGCCGGATATCGTGATCGTAACCTTGGGTCCCTTGACCAACCTGGCTCTTGCGCTTCGAAAAGCCCCGGACATCGTATCGCGCGTATCCCGGTGCATTGTGATGGGTGGCGCAGCCTGTACCAACGGCAATGTGACGCCGGCGGCAGAATACAATATCTGGTGCGATCCCGAAGCGGCGCAAATCGTCTTCCGCTCCGGTTTGCCAATCGAAATGGTCGGCTGGGAGTTCAGCCAGGGCGAATTCGTTCTTTCGCCCGAAGATATCGACAGCGTACGCGGGATCGGCAGCGAATACGCCGACTTCACAATCGATTGCAATATCAAGGGCATGCGCGGTTACGAAATACAGACCGGCGAGATCGGCATATCACTGCCCGATGGCGTGGCGATGGCTGTCGCCATTGATCCCTCGATCGCAACTTCAACCAGCCGTCATTTCGTCGACGTCGAATGCCGCAGCGAACTCACGCGTGGCATGACAGTAGTGGACAAACTTGACTTGGCCGACGACGTGAGGAATATCGACGCCTGGCGCGAGGCGCTACAAAACCCCAACAAGCCGCTCATCTGCTGGGAATTGGACGCCCCGCGCTGGAAGCAAATGCTCTACGATTTGCTCCGCTAAACAAGTGGCAGTAGAACCAAGTTAGTCATGCAAAAAAATGACTGTGCTGTAGGGGCGGCAGACCCGCTGTGTCTACGCGCGGCGCTGTGCCGCCCGTTCCTTCACTAACTGTTTTCGGGCGTTTCAGCGAAACGCCCCTACACCTCGTCGCATTTTCAGATTTTCATTACTTACTTGCACTTACTGGCGCAGTTGACAGTTGTACAACTCAGCATCGACGAATGCGTAGAAACTAGTGGATGAAGCAATCCAGAGTGATCAGGAGAAAGACATGAGCGAAGAACCGCGCAAACCGAAAAATCAGCGCGATTGGGTCGAAGAGATGGAAGTCGCAGGTAGTGAACTTGTCGAGCGCGTCAAGGAGCTGGTCGCGGAAGGCAACGTACGCCGCCTCATCATTCGCAACGCCAACGACGAAGTCCTGATCGAAGTCCCGCTGACGCCGGCGGTGGTGGTTGGCGGCGTCGCCACGATCTTCAATCCGGTGCTCGCGGCTTTGGGGACAATGGCCGCCTTGATCGCCAAACTGAAAATCGAGATCGTGCGCGTTGAAGACATCGACGAAGACGGGGAAACGATTGAGATCTCGACGGACGATGTTAGACCAGTAGATCCGGAAGCGTAAAACTGTCGCGCGACCCGACGCTTACGGTGACCATCTAAGTCTGAAAATGTAGCCGAGCGGCTCTTCGGCAATATGCACAAACATGGCAAAACGTGACCATTTAGTCGCCCTTTCAAGCGAACATTTGTGCTATGATTGTCTCATTCGCCTAAAGCAAAGGGATCTCATCCATGTACGAAAAAATTGTTGAACCCAACGACGCCCTGCCATGTGTCCGCGCCCTTTTTGACAAGCCCCGCCCCCGTGAGCGCGGGAGCCCTTTTCCTGGCTGAAGGTCAGTGTCGGCGCGACCTGCGTGAGCGACTGCTTCGCTCTGTCGCACTCGGGGCAAGCCCCTGTTAGGGCTGAAAAAATTCCGCGAACGGACATAACGCGGACACAGCGAGCCCACCCGGTTGAGGCTGGACGATGGCAGCTTGACGCGCCAATAATCTGGAATACGCCCTGGCCGTGTTCATAGTAGGAAGTCCGCCCGTCTTGGGCTATAATGCGGACAAAATGAATACGCGCCTAGACCGGTGGCGTCGGCGCCCAGAGCTCTCTACTAGAGGAAAACCATGATCGTAAGTGTGCTGCAAGAAAACCTGGCGAAGAGCTTGAATACAGTGACCAAAGCGGTGGACAGCAATCCCCCGCTTCCCGTGCTCGCCAACGTGCTGCTGGAAACTGAAGATTCACGCCTGAAGCTCTCGGCGACAAACCTGGAAATGAGCATTACTGTCTGGATCGGCGCCAAGGTCGAACAGGCCGGCAGCATCACGCTCCCCGCCAAAACCTTCAGTGAATTGGTCAACAATCTTTCCCGGGAGCGCGTCGACCTGCGCCTGGACGCTTCCACGCATACGGTCCACATGCGCTGTGGCATACAGACTTCCAACGTCCGCGGCATCGACGCTGACGAATTCCCTCCGATTAACCACAACGAAAGCGCGGATCTGTATCTGGAAGGCAAAACCCTGCGCGAGATGATCGTACAGACGGCTTTTGCCGCCGCCCGCGAGCAGAACCGTCCCATCTTGACAGGCGTATACATGCAGCTTGAAGGCAATGCCTTGACAATGGCGGCGGCCGATGGCTATCGCTTGGCAGTGCGCACAGCCGAGTTAGAAGAGAACTTCGGCGACCGCCAAGATATGGTCATCCCCGCCAAAGCCATGAGCGAGATCGCTCGCATCGCCGAAGACGACCAGGAAGTCGGGATTTCGCTGCCCAAGCAGCGCAACAGCGTCACGGTCTTTATGCCCAATATCCTGGTCTCGTCGCAATTGTTGGAAGGTCGATTCCCCGATTTCGCCTCGATAATACCGCGCTCCTATGCGACCTCGACAGTGATGTATACCAGCGACTTGTTGACCGTCTGTCAGCGTGCCGAGATCTTCGCCCGGGACAATGCTAACAGCGCCAACCTGCACGTCAAGCCGGCGCTCAACCCCGGCGAACCGGCCGAGGTGCTGATTGTGGGCAAGAGCGCCGAACGCGGCGATAGCGAGGGTATGCTCGACGCCTCCGCAGAAGGCGAACAGCTTGATATCTCATTTAACATCAAGTACTTGATTGAAGTGCTGCGCGTGATCAAGGAAGAGCGAGTCGTCTTCCAGAGCAATGGCCCAGAGAATCCCGGCGTCTTGCGGCCGGAAAACCGCGAGGACTTCACGCACGTCATCATGCCCATGAGCAAATAGCGCGTGAGGTTCAAGGCAAACGATCCGCTGCCATGATCCAACCGAAAAACGCGCGGCGCGTCCGACCGAATATGCCGCACTACGGCGTCAACGTCGAAGAGACGGGGTCGATGCTGACTTGGGATTGGGTCGAAAGCCAGATGGCCTCCGCCCGCAACTATTGGCTTTGTACCACTTGCCCGAATGGCAAGCCGCATGCGGCGCCCGTCTGGGGCGCCTGGGTCGAGGGACAGTTGTTCACCGCCACCGATCGCAATTCGGTCAAAGCGCGCAACATTGCACAGGACAGCCGGGTCGTCCTACACTTGGAAAGCGGCGACGAAACCGTTATTTTCGAAGGCGCTCTCTCAGAAACCGTACCAAGTGAGTCCTTGCAAGCGAGGATAAACCAGGTCTATGTTGACAAATACGATCTCGACCCCAGCCTAGACGAAGAAGACGCCGTTCAGTATCGCTTGATACCTCAGAAAGTCATGGCTTGGCTGGAGCGTGATTTCCCGCTGACGGCGACCTATTGGCTGTTCGACGACTGAGGCTTGAACTGAATCAGCCCACGCTTTCCGTTCACCCGCCAAGTTGGATCGCTTCGGTCTAAATCCTCGGCGACTGCCGCGGATGGCAGACCAACGATTGGGTCGCTCTTGAGCGTGCGTAAGCACAAAACCGGCGCGTCGAGATAAGACATGACATCGCGGAATGGACTGTCTACCGGCCAAAGACAATCGCCGACCGCGCGCCGGTAGTTGGCGTCTCCCTTGATTATCACAAGTCGCGACGCGTTGAGCCTGTCGTACAACGCTGATGGCATATCGCGTAAAAACGTGCTGCTATTCCAAAACTGATGCGGCAGAAATAGCAAACAGCCCGTTTTCCAGTTGGCTACCAGTCGTTCAGCCAGTTGAGCGCTAGCGACGCCACGCAGCTTCATCTCATCCAGCATGATCCAGACATCTTCCGGCGTCGCGTCGCTGACAAACGTGGGATGCGCTTTCAGGTAAAGCACGACGCGGGCAGCCAGGTGGCGCAGCAGGCGATCCGCCAAGACCAGGTCCATAGCCAACTCGGAACCGGCGTTGTCCGCCACAATGTAAATGGTGCTTTCAGCGCGCTTTTGAGGGGAAGCCGTCGCCGAGCGGCAAAGGTAATTCATCAACTCATCGCTGTCATCCACCAGCAAATCTTCGGGCGCGATATCGGTGCCCCGTTCCAAAGACGCCGCATAACTGAGGTCGATTCGGTTTGCCCACAGGTCCAGTACCACAGCTTGCGCGACCTGCTGCTCCGCCGCAACATCGGATGCAAAAGCCCCTTCGATCAGTGACCAAAGCGCCTCGCTCGTCAGTTCAGATTTCTTCTTGGGCGCGAAGGGATCCCGCCGCGTTTCGAAATAGCGCGTCGCTTCAACCAGGCAGCGATAGGCATAGGTCTCGGCAAAGAACCACTCGGCGTTATGCCATGTCACTGGCGCGCCTATAATGTCTTGCTGTTGACGCAGCGCGAGCAGCCATTGCTGATAGTCGCTCGCCCGCTCCGCTTCCAGAGGCGGGATCGCCTCTCCAGCGCCAATGTCATCGCGTAAACGACCAAGGCGACCCTTGATACCCGTCGGATAATCCGGATTCAGGTCGAGCGTTTCTTGCAGGATGGCGGGGATGCGCGCAGCCATGGTGTTGTGCGCGAAGGCATTGCTATGATCGGTGCGGATAGGTGGCGGGGGCTTCAAGGAAACGGCCATGAATCCCCTTTCGGCGGCAGCAAAAGTGGATCAAGCATCGCGGAAGATCGTGACATAGCGACGTGGTTCATCGCCGACGCTGGCTGAGTGCATTTGCGCCTGACGCGCCAGCTGATGCTGGCGCTTGCGTATCTGGGACACCTGCGGTTTGAGGTCGATATAGTCTTCTCCGGCACGGATGCGACTGATGGCTTGTTCAGCTTCTTGTATGGCTTGACCAAAGGGATCAAGATCTTTCCTGCCATTCAGCCGGAACAGATCAACCAGGAAGTTCTCCATTTGCGTCACCGTATTCGCGCGCAATACGTAGATCGACATGCCCCGCTTTTCGCCATCTGTGATCAGGCGTGGACGGCGGCGATAATGTGTCTTCAGGGTGACAATAGCCTGCGCGTCGCTAAAGTCATCGGTCAAAACGAGCGGCACGTTCAGTCGACGCGCGGCTTGTTCGAGCCGATTGCGCGCCACGCCATAGGCATATACGCTCACCGGGCTCAGGTCGCGTCTGCCTGCCTGAGCCAGATCGTCTCTCATCTCGTTGCGCGTGACGCCATTTTCGCGCGTGCCGCGAACATGATGCGCGTTCATGTCGCGTCTGGTCCCTTGCAATTGGACGCCCAGGCGAGCCGGCGATGAACGCGAATCAGCTTCCGGAATGTATACATTCACGTGAATAACGCCCGCGCCGTCGCGCTCTCGCAACTCAGCGGGTTGCGGGCGGTTGCGCAGAATCGCGTCTACAGCCGTGGCGACGTCAGCGTGTACGACCAAACGATCGCGGGCTTGAATCTCGATCATGATGTCGAAGGTTGGCGCCGTGCGCCTCTCTAGCACGACCTTCTGTGTCCCGCGCCGGCGCGCTTCGTCATCGGAAAGCGTGACGGATTCAATGCCGCCGATGAGGTCGGACAGAGTCGGGTTCAGCATCAAGTTTTCCAGGGAATTGCCGTGGGCAGTGCCGATCAGCTGTACGCCGCGTTCCGCGATGGTGCGCGCCGCCTGCGCTTCCAATTCTCGGCCGATTTCGTCAATCACAATCACTTCGGGATTGTGGTTTTCCACCGCCTCGATCATCACTTCATGCTGACGATCGGGCTGCGAGACTTGCATGCGTCGCGCCTTGCCGACCGCCTCGTGCGGGATGTCGCCATCGCCGCCGATTTCATTGGAGGTATCAACGATTACCACGCGCTTGCGCGTCGCTCGCACTCTGGCCGCTTCCCGCAGCAGTGTTGTCTTGCCGACGCCGGGCGGTCCCACTATCAACACGCTCTGACCCGTTTCGATCAAGTCGGCGATGATATCGATGGTGCCGTAAACTGCCCGGCCGATACGAACGGTCAAACCGACGATCTTGCCGCGGCGATTGCGAATCGCCGAAATGCGATGCAGAGAGCGCTCGATACCGGCGCGATTGTCATCGTCAAACTCGCCCAGTTCATCAAGCAACTGCCGCAGGTCTTCCTCCGCCACCTCACGGTCGGAAAGCGCGTGTTCGCTGTCAATATATCGGGCGGCAGGGGTCCTTCCCAGATCCAAGACGATCTCCAGAAGTTGACTGGTATTGCCGACTTCATCAACCGCGTCTCGGATGCGCGGCGGCAAGACGTTTCTGAGTACCTCAAAATCGTCCGTTATGCGTTTGTCCATTTACTCGGGTGTTGTCCTTTTGCTATTGCGGGATTCGCTCGAATCAATCCAAATGCCGGGAAAGGCGCCCGGGCGCGCTTTCACTCTAGCAGCGCGATGTTATCGTTGAGATATTCCATTTGCAAGGTAGCGGCTGGTTTCTGCCCCCCGCTCGCGCTCAAATTAACTTGCGCGAATGACGTCTGTCGTACGCCTGCGGTTAGGTGCTTGACCATCACCGCTTGCTCCAGCCAGGGATTGAAGCCTAGATCCAGCATGGCGTTTTCCAACCAGCCTTGATACCCACGGACGCTGATGTAGACCGGCAGCTTGCGGCAACGCTCGATTTTCAGCAGCGCGGCGGCAATGATATCCGGCGCCTCGCTCAATACTTCCGGATGCAAAAAGGGCAAAAGATAAACGCCGTGTTTGCCTTCGGAATAGGCGACGTACGCTTCCACTTGGCCATCCTTGCGATAGACCAATCCTTCCATGTCGGCCGAGGGTCCCATGACCGTCTGCATGATGCGCGGTATCGTACATCCCAGGAGCGCGGCGATGCCTATCTGATCGTTCTCGGATTCCGGCGTGATTTCCAAATCCGCAAACGGGAACTCGGCGACGATCGGACCATGCTGCCAGATCACTTGCCGGCTATACACCGCGTAACCCGCTCGGCGCATCGTCTCAAAAAGCCTGTGGCTCAGTTCAACTTCGCCGACGAGGTTCTGCGCGCCGTTCTTGCCCGCTTGTTCAGCCATGGCATCAAGCATGTGCAACCAGGCGCTATCATCCTCGTCGTCGCCCAGCGTTGGCGCCAGGTACACAATATGCCCATTGGATTCGCCCGGGCGATAGCGAAACTGGCCAACAACATTCTTGTCGTCGACGTGGCCCAAGAGCGTATGCAAGCCGCGCGGAAAGACGATGCTGGAGAGCAAGGCGCTGTTTCTCCCGCGCGCGTCCTCGGTCAAACCCAACTCGCTATCCATAACGATGGCATTCTGCTTGAGCCGCAGCATCAAGGGAAGATCCAGCAGTTTCATCGAGTGCGTATCGGTTTGCAGCGCCATGATGGTCCTCGCTCGGAAATCTCCAAAAGAGACGATTCCGACCTTATTGTATCACCTACCCGCAAGCTATGACAACGGAACCTCTATTATGGGGTGTATTTCAATATTTTGGCAGGATGCTCTAGGAACTACAAAAGCGCATCGCCCTTTGACGGGTTCTACCTACGGATTCACCACAGAGGCACAGAGCGCACAGAGATTTCAAGAAAAACTTCGTGTTCTTCGTGTCTTTGTGGTTAATTTTGCTTTTGAACGGCAAAGCCATGTAATTTGCCAATAATCTGAAATGCGCGCTCTATTATGACCAGGGCAATCGCTTCAAAATACAAACCCCCCGCGTAGCCCACAAGATTTTTACCACCGAGAACACCAAGATGTAACCTCTTGCCTGCCCAAAAAGGAGACGATGTAGGGGCGTTTGACGGTCAGTGTCGGCGGTCAGTGTCTACGCGACCTACGCGACCTGCGCGACCTGCGCGCCCCTCGGTGTCCTCGGCGCTTCAGAAATATCTGATGCGATTGCTCTGCAAGGCTGAGTAAATGCAAGTAAGTCGTGCGAATAATTTGATGAAATATAGAAAACTACAAAATAATCGAATCCCGTAGGGGCGACCAACCTGGTCGCCCGAAACCGCGCCATCGCATCGA
>DAOULD010000132.1:0-23633 GCA_034420635.1 Anaerolineae bacterium
CCCGGCCACACTTACGTCGCCGGCGTTGACTGGGGACGCGACAAGGATTACACCGCCATCGCCATCATCGATGTCACCCAGGGCAAAATGGCCGCCCTCGACCGCTTTAACCAGGTCGGCTGGAGCCTGCAGCGCGATCGGCTCAAATCCCTGGTCCAGCGCTGGAATCCGCAGATCATCTGGGCTGAAGCCAACAGCATCGGCGAGCCCAATATCGAAGCGCTGCTCCAGGAAGGCTTGCCCGTCCGTCCCTTCCTCACCACCGGCAAATCCAAATCACCACTCATCGAATCACTCGCCCTGGCCATCGAGCGCAACGACATCAGCCTGCTCAACGACCCCGTCCTGCTGGCTGAACTGGCAAACTACTCCCTGGAGCGCCTGCCCAGCGGTTCCTGGCGCTACGGCGCGCCCGCCGGCGGCCACGACGACACTGTCATCGCCACCGCCCTCGCTTGGTACGGCGCCCGACACACCAGCCGCCCATCCTTCGACTTCGCCTAATGTCACAACCAACGAAAATCTCAATAGCGCCAGTAAAATACTGTCAAACAAGCTCATTCGTAGCGAGAGTTCTGAATCTAATTCAAATCCCGCAATTAGCGCTCCCCCTCCCCGATGCCTCGGGGAGGGGGCCGGGGGGTGGGGTTGAAAACCCCTCTGTGTTCAAAATCTCTCTGCGCTCTCTGCGCGCTCTGTGTTCAAAATTTTCTGCACCCCCGCCAAATCAAAAACCCAGCAATACCGCGCCCTCCAGCCCTTCGGCACCCAAAAAACTCGGGGAAACATGGGGACGGCGCGGGGGCTTCCAGAGGGACTCTCGGGTACTTTGCGGAGCGCTTTCCATCCACGATATTCAACAGGCGCTACGACGAGCGGCTGTGGTAATATGATCCGAGTCAAACACGCATGAGCGCGCTAAAGATGAATCGCGATACCGTCGATGTACTGATCGTTGGCGCCGGCATCTCCGGCATCGCCGCTGCCTATTACCTGGATACCCGCTGCCCGCAGCTTTCCTGGACCATCGTCGAAGGCCGCGACGCCCTCGGCGGCACCTGGGACTTCTTTCGCTATCCCGGCGTCCGGTCCGATTCCGACATGTTCACGCTCGGCTATCGCTTCCGCCCCTGGCGCGGCGAGGAGGCCATCGCCGACGGCGCTGCGATTCTGGACTACCTCAAGGACACCGCCCGCGAATTCGGCATCGACCGGCGCATCCGCTTCGGCTGCCGCGTGAGCCGCGTCGCCTGGTCATCGGGGGAAGCGCGCTGGACGGTCGATATCGAGCGCGGCGCCGACAAGGCGCAGATCTCCTGCAACTTCCTCTTCATGTGCACGGGATACTATCGCTATGACCAAGGCTATACGCCGGAATGGACCGGCATGGCCGACTTTGCCGGCACGGTCGTCCACCCGCAGGATTGGCGCGCGCGCAAGGATAACACTGACAACGCTGACAGCGCCGACCCGGACTACGCCGGCAAGCGGGTCATCGTCATTGGCAGCGGCGCGACAGCCGTGACCATCGCCCCGGCTCTGGCGCGGAAGGCAAAGCATGTGACCATGCTCCAGCGCTCGCCCAGCTATGTCGTCAGCATGCCCGCGCGCGACGACCAGGTCAATCAACTGCGCGGCCGCCTGCCCGACCGGCTGGTGAGCTGGCTGGCGCGCTGGAAAATGATCCTCTTCGGCATCTACTATTATCGCAAAGCGCGGGTCAATCCTGGCGAGACGCGCGACATGATTCTGCAGGGCATCCGCGGAATCATGGGACCGGGTTTTGACGTCGAGCGGCACTTCGGTCCCGCCTACAAGCCCTGGGATCAGCGCGTCTGCGTCGCCCCGGACGCCGACCTGTTCCGCGCCATCAACGCCGGGGCAGTGTCCATGGTCACCGATCATATCGAGCGCTTCGTCGAAGAGGGCTTGCAATTGCGCTCGGGGGAGATCCTGCCCGCCGATATTATCGTCACCGCCACCGGCATGCGCATGAAGATCATGGACGGCGTGGAAATTGTCGTTGACGGGCAAAGCGTGCAACTGGGCGATACCCAGAGCTACAAAGGGTTGATGTACAGCGATATCCCCAACCTGGCTTCGGCTTTCGGCTATACCAACGCCTCCTGGACGCTCAAATGCGAGTTGATCTGCGAGTACGTTTGCCGCTTGCTCAATTACATGGATCGCCGCGGTTACCAGCAATGCGTCCCGCGCCCCGACGCGGAGTCGCCGGCCTCCGAGCCGATGATCGATTTCACATCCGGTTATGTCCAGCGCGCGCGAGACGCCTTGCCGAAGCAGGGGGACCGGCCTCCCTGGCGCGTCTATCAGAATTATCTCAAGGACCTGCTGGTCATGCGCTTTGGACAATTAGACGACGGCGTGATGGAGTTCAGGCGGCTGAGGCGGTAAGATGTTGAGCGCTTGAAGGTCACTGCCACGGTACGTCTGCAGTTTACCTTTGTATGTATTCAATGTTGAGGTATTCTCCATACAATGTCATTAGTTGATGATCATCGTTGGGCGCAACCGGCTCGAATCCTTCAACATCAAGTGCTAGTGTTGTTTTTCTAGCTGTATATTCCGCGAAGTAGCTCCATAAATGATTCCATTGAGTTGACCCTGTTCTAGATTCCCATCGTGAGGCGTCTTGAATCAGTTGTTTGGAGACGTCTTCAGTTTCGATTAGACGTAGTTTTATTCCTTCAAGCAGTTTCGCTCGCCACTGTGGCAAGTCGTCACCGACCCGCTGGTTGACAAGCGCGACTTCATTTCTTAGCGCATCAATGCGACCAAAGATCTGTTGTGCTCTCAAGTAGTATTGCCATTCTGATAGCACTTCGCGATCTATGGCGCTTATGATTTGAAAGAGCAAGTCAGGTATTTCGGTTGGATAGATACAGATTTCATTTGGGTCGTGCTCTCCCTTCGCAATTCTGTTGGCGGCATCGGAAGGCGCACTATACATCATGCTCTGTACGGGTTTACAATTGATCACCGGAACTATGTACACGTAGTCATAGCTAACTGCAGACTCGTGCAAGCAATAATATACATACGGCACGTGTTCGAGAATACACGTTGCATCACGAAGCTCTACAGCAAAGCATAAATTTCTCTGCGGCGGTTCTTCAAAATAGTCATCCGGCAAATGTACATTCACTCCATTGTCAACTAGAACTCGGAATGAATTCACCAGTTTAGATCTGAGTTCACGTCTCTTAGACTTTTTCCACGCAGATACAACAGTGCGCGGTTTGACACCGTGTTGAAGAATTCGATTTTCGGGCACAGATACCCAATAATCAAACAAGTCATGCAAATAACGATATGTGTTAAACTCATCCTCGGTGTCGATCGACGGCTGAAAGTAACTTTCTCCTCGCTTTATGATAACATTGAACGCATCTTGCATTTCCTGTAATTGACCCAGCGCTACAAACAGGTTGTGCAAGTAAAGATGATCTGTTCTGAGGGCTCTATTGTTTAGATATGTGTGAACGAAGTTGGAAATCGACTTTTCCCACTCGGTTATATGTTTCGTTTCTTCTGGAAACTTTTTTCTTAGACTCTCAGGAACCGTACGGCTCTCATAGAAAACAGGATTGAGTCGGGCCAGTACGGTATCCAATTCGGTTGCGCCTTTCCCTTTCAGCATACTCTCATGTCGCTCGATTAATGCCTTAGCGAAGTTTACTAGTTCGGCGCGGAGCACATAGAACTTGCTAAGCCATTCGTATAATGAATCGGAATTGGCTACTAACTCAAGTTCCGTAATGTAACAGGCATTGATTTCGGCAATATCTAGGTTTAACACTTCTTTTTTCAGCGTTTTTCGGGATTCATCGATTGGCAACCTTGCAATTGGACTCAAGGGATATAGCCCTTGTGATGAATACGATTCATAGTGCGGAAGTAAATGCATTAATGTCCTTAGCCGGCCTATAGTTTGGCTATCGTGAATCTCATGTATCTCATCAATTACGAACTCGATGTAAAGTTCATTTTGACGCTCAATGACTGACAAGGTGTCAGTCGAGACTCGATAGTGATTTACGATCTCGAGCCAACGCTTACTCACGAATTCATTATACATAGTCCGATTTTGCTGCCACAAAAGATACATGAATTCGGCTGACTCATTTATGGGCACGGTAAAAATAAACTCTTGCCATGTCTCTTTCTGGAGAAAAGTATGCAAAGCGTCAAATGTTAGTTCGTGGAACGATACCCAAATGAGCAGTTTTCGAAATGCCGCAACATTATTGGCAACATCCGATGACGTAAGTCGAGGTATAGCTCCCGCTAAGTATTTACTTGTGAACCTATGTCGTGAATCTCTATCTGGCATCTGCTTGACCATAGCTTCCATCTGGTTAAGCTTGTCTTCCGGCATGAGCCCCGTTTCTCTCATTGCTTGAAATATGTCAAAACTGTCAGACGCTGGCATATTTGCGTTGGCAAAGTATGTAACAAGTTCAGCCGAACCATATGATAAAAGAAACTCTCCAACAATCGAATTATTCTCGTTGAGGTAACGGCATTCGTCGGCGCGAAAAAGTGCTCGGACTATTTCGAGAATTGCAGTAAGATCACCACCAGTTTTCTCATGCAGCTTGTCGAACAATGCTGGATTGTTGTATTGAACATCCGAGTGTGAGAAAGCAGAACGGGTTAGAATCGATAAGTCACCCTCAGGTACCAAATCGAATAGTTCAATTGCCGACAACGTTATCGGTAATGGATCGTGAAGAATTGTCACAAGATGCTCAGAACGCACATAATGTAACCCTTCGACATAGCCGTCCTCGGTTGTGTCAAGGTATTCGCCAATCAATGAGCGCATGGTTAGATGAGGATCTGTCTGGAACTCTATAGATGAAAGTAGACTTTCGATGGGAAGACGAACGTCAAACACCTGGGCTAAGCTAGTGAGTCGCAAGATATGAATTTTTGCGGGGTCTTCGGATAGCCTATGAATAGTCGCGATTTGATCTTCGAGTCTTTCAGAAAGCATCTGTCCGTGAGTTATAAGGTAAACAAATTCAATAAGAAGTTTTTTATCCGAAACTTTGTCATATGCCCACGCCGCTGACTTCACATTGTTTGCGATGCGCCCCTTATTCTTAAATTGACGGTAAATGTCCTTTGCTTCCTGAACACTCAGTTGAGGCTTTACGATTTTCCACTGAAGATTATGTAGATTGCCGGCGTAGCGGTACCAGTTCTCTTCTCTCGACGCAATTAGGAACAGGATGGGACGTCCGGCAAACTCTCCTGCAAGCTCATGCCACAGCCTGACGCGCTCGTTCAAATCGTTTACTAGTACGAGGACTGGTAAGCCTAACTTCAGACGTGATTCGAGAAACCTCTCAAGAGGCGCGATCTCATCCGAGTCCTGGATCTTCTTGAGTACGAATGTCGTGTGATGATCAAAGTACGTATAGGCATAGCGATATAAGAGAGTTGACTTGCCTTGTCCACTTGAGCTTCGGACGATACAGATTGGTTTATCAGACAAAGAATCATGAATCGCTTTAGTCCACTCAGGACGCTCCGCGTCAACATTAGCAACTATGTGTGCTGGGCGAGCTCCTTTTCCTTCGTAGTAATCCAACTCGTTTTCTTCTAGTTCCGATTGGAAACTTAGCGGCTCTATCCAACCATTTGTTACAGCTAGATTCTTCGGTCCAGCGCTTATCCATTCTTGAATTTCCAATTGGATCTTGCGAAGGTCTTCTCCATGACACATAGAGCGATTGACTGCGAACTCCATTGCTTTCGTAAACAGCACCTGAAAATAAAGGCCCTCGTTGCCTGTGTCGACGTCCAAACAAGTAACGATCTTCTGTCGAATCGATTCGATGAGTTTTGCTTGATCCGTGATTTCAAAGTGAACAGCACGAACCAATCCCTGCATCTCATCGTTTGATAAGTTACAGCGCTCTCTAATTTCGTCAAAGCGTTTGGACAGTTGTGCTGGCGGAGTCTTGTATGCATCTAGTGTAAAACTATGAAAAGACTTCAAATCACCAGCATAATCAAAATTTGTTACTATCCCAAACTTCGCATTCGGATCTGCACGATACACATCAGCAAAATTATCAAGAACTCTTGACGACTTAAGCCAACTCCAGCCTTGCTTATTGCGCGAAGACTTAGCTTGTATAAATGTTCTGGTTTCAGCTAGCTGGATATCTAAATCTTCAATTCCTTCAAATCTAATACTAATGATTGAACTGCTATCGCTCAACAAGTCCAACAAAACATTTATCGAATAAAGCAACTGGAACTTATAACCGCCTAACGAAATCGATCCATGAACTCGCTGGAGTAGAATCTGTTCAAGACTTGTCGATACGTCTGTATGGTTCATGTTCTCTCGGTCGATTGCACTCAATCACAATGACGCTATCTCAATAGATAATTACACACTCTCACAACCGCAACTCCCAACCGCCGTCTTTCACCGCCGCGCGGAAGACCGCGTCATCCAGCGCCAGCCCGAAGCCCGGCGCATCGGGAATGAGGACATGACCTTCCTCAACGCGATAAGCCGACGCGTCTATCCCGGGCGTGCTGGTCTCGTCCCATTCGACGAAGGTGAAGCCCGCCACCGCCGTCGCCAGATGACCGGAGACATAATTGCCCAGATGCCGCCCGTAATGATGCGGCGCGGTGCGGACGCCCCATTCGTCGAGTCGCGCGCCGGTATCCAGCCAGTGGCTGAAGCCGTGGCTGAAGATATCGTACTGGATCACATCCACGAAGCCGTCCCGCGCCCAATCCATCAGCGCTGTTGCCGCCCAGCCCTCGCCGTCGGCGATCAACACGGACAAGCCCTCCGCCTCCATCCAGGCATGCAAGTCCCCGTAAAGCTCCGGATCTTCGTGGAAAGCCTCCTCGAGCCAAAAGAGCTTGCAATCCGCCGTTTCCGCCAGCACGCGCTTGGCGATGTTCAGGTTGTAGCCATTGTTGGCGTCAATCATGATCCGCGCCTCCGGTCCCACCGCAGCGCGCACGGCTTTGATGACGGCGATATCGCGCCGCGTGCCCGCCTCCAGCGGCATGTGCCGGGCGCCGCGCCCGACCTTGATCTTGAAGGAGCGATGGTTCTTCTCGTAGCCCTGGCGGGCGTGTTCGGCGATGAGCGCGGCCCCCGCCTCGTCCGAATCCAGGCTCAAGTCGTTCATGTAGAGCGAGGTATCGTAACACGGGACGCGCAGCGGTCCTCCGCTCCCCGCATCCGCTGGCGCAGCCAGCGCATAGGCTGGCGCCCCCCGCAGCGCCCCCGCCAGATCCCAGAGCGGAAAATCAAAGGCCCGGGCCGACTTCACAACGCGGACCTCATCGGTCAACAGGCTGGCGACGTCCTGGCCCAGGAGTTGCCGCGCTTCTTCGCGGCTCGCAAAGCAGAGCCCGAAGCCGGAAGCGCCGTCCGCCGTGGTCAAGCGCATGACCTGAAGATGAACGTCAATGCCGTGAATGTTCAAACGCGAATTGTTGCCGGCTTCTCGCGGTCGCTGCCCCACCAAGGGCGCGGACTCAATGCGAGCGATTCTTGCCTTTTCCATGATTTGACCTCCTGGCTGTCTCTACGCTTCGCCAAACATGACGCCGGTGGGAATGACATCGGTGCTTTCGCCGCGCCTTATCGCCTCCGCCGTGGCCAGGATGCTATCGAAGTCATGGCGCGGCTGGAAACCGAGCTTGGTCCGTATCTTGGTCAAGTCCAGTTCAAAGTAGTTGATGAAGGGCAGACGCGCTTCAACGTAGGGCAGGTTGCAGCGCTCCGCCAGCTTCGGCACGATTTCAGCCCAGTCGAATATGGCGGCGCCGGCCAGATTGAAGGCTTCGCCCACCGCTTCCTCAGATTCTAGCGCCAGCGCCAAGCCATCGGCGATGTCGCGGACGTCGCCGAAGTGCTGGCGGTAGGGCACGCCATTGGGATTGAGGCTCAGCAACAGTTTCTCTTGGCCGTCCCAGCCCGCAAGCAGAGTCTCAATCATTTCCAGAACATCAGGATCGCTCTTGTCGCGTATGTCCTTCACCTCGTAAGACTCGTTATTGCTGTAGGTAGTATATGCCGAGCTATAGAGAAAATGCCGCGGCAGGCCCGCATCGTTCAGGAATTCGCTCGGTTCGATCACGGTGGAGAAGCGCATGGCGCAGGCGGGAATGCCGTATTGATAGTGATAGACCATCGCCAGTTCTTCACCGAGCCACTTGGTCATTAAGTAAGCCATATTGGGAAGTTTGCCGGTCATGTCTTCGGTAATTGGCCGCTCGAAGTAACGCCCGTTGACGCGCGCGTCCCAATAGATGCCTTCGGTGCTGGCGTAGACGAAGCGATGCAGATTCGGGCAGCGCTCGCGGATGCTTTCGAGGATATTCAGCGTGCCCATGGCGTTAATATCGAGATACTGCCGATTATCGAAAGGTCCTTGAAAGGCGGCTGCCAGATGATAGACAGCATCGACGCCCGCAACAGCCGCGCTCACATCCTCGGGATTGCGCAGGTCGCCGAAGACCGTTTCCACGCCGTCGTAGGCATCCAGTTTCTTGGCGCGGCTGGCGTCGGCGGGGTAGACAAAGCTGCGCACGCGATGTCCCGCATTCAGCAAGCGAAGAACCAGATTGGCGCCGATGCGCCCGGTACCGCCCGTCACCAATATCTTCATCAGTCTTCTCCCGTTTCCGATGGTCGTTTCGCGCCGATTCTATCAAGAGTGGGGGCGCATTCCAAACGCTGCCTCAAAAGGGTATCGTGGATGCAAAGCCCTCCTCAGGGACCTCCGCAAAGCTCCAGGAGCGAGAGTGAACGGGAGCTGTATGACGCTTCTAAGATCAAGAGTCGGACGTGGGCTGGAGTTGCACTGAAGAAAGAGTCACAGTACAAGGCACAAAAGACCCCGCCACGACTTGAATTTCGCCACGACTCGATCCAGCGTCGCACGATCGAATATCTCTTAGATGCTGAAGACCCGTCAGATTATGACATTATTTTTGATGACGACGGTGTCGGTGAAATCGCTGATATCATAGCACTCAAGGTAGCGGGTGATAGCCTTCTAGTTCATCTGTTTCATTGTAAGTATTCGCGGGCGCGTACAACTGGTGTGAGAGTAGGTGACTTTTATGAAGTCTGTGGTCAAGCTCAGAAAAGCGTTTACTGGCGAGCCAATGAAAATAAACTCTTTGAACGCCTAAAGCTTCGAGAGATGCAGCGGCAGGACGCCTACAGTGTGTCGAGATTTGAAAAGGGCAATCTCGAGAAACTTGATGAATTGCGACGGCGATCTCGATACCTCGTGACAAAGTTCCATATTTTCCTAGTCCAACCAGGACCGGATGTCCAACGCGTGGATGCGAAAATCCTTGACCTACTTGGGGCAACCGAGCTTTACCTAAAAGAGACATTTGATGTGCCATTAATCGTTATCGGTAGCGGTAATGGCGTAAGTCGATAAGTATTCGGTGCGTTCAACGACGATGTTTCTCAGCACCGGACTCAAACTTGGCCTGTGCTGGATTGAAGACGCGGAATCGGGCTCAGAGCCACCTCACATCGAAGGCGCCATTGGGATCGTCCTGCATCACCAACCGGAACGAGAAATGATTAGATGTATCTGGCGCGTCAATTGCCAGCCAATGTCAACAGCTTTTCAAGGCATAGTGAATCCGACGGGCAATGGCAACAGTTTCCAATCTTCTGTGCCCTGCCTGGAGAACCCGCCTCTTTTGACAATGACTTTCGTATATGTTATGTTCAGGCAGTCATTTATCGATTCAAAATAGATACTACGGTTCTTAAGCCTCTATAATAGAGGTCGAAAACATATCCTTCTAAGGAGATATAGAAATGTTTAATTCTAGGCGCGGCATTTCTCGCCGAGAGATGCTTAAGTTAATGGGTGTTGGTGCTGTCGGGACTAGCCTCGGTTCGCACATGGCATACGCCCAATCGGTTCCCGAATCCGGCACATTCCGTTTTCAGATCGAATCCGGTCCTGGCACGGACTTCGTGGCAGTTGTGGACGCATTCATCGCGGAACATCCGGAAATTTCGGTTGAATTCAGCCAGGTGGAAGCGGCGGTCGTCGGCGTCGACTGGCAGCGCATAGCGATGGAAGCGGGCGCTGTTGATCTGATCTCGAACGAGAATCCCAAGTTCCTCAAGCTCGATCCCGTACTCAAGGCTGGTTTGATTCAGCCGCTCGACGGTTATCGCGATCTGTATGAGTGGGACGAGTGGGTCCTGGCGGCCGCGCTGCGGCGGTCATCGCGTGGCGGGCAGCTCTGGACTTTGCCGCTCTACTATGAAATTTGTGGCGCATCCTACAGAAAGTCTGTCCTTGAAAGCTTTGATGTGGGCGAGCCTCAATCTTGGGAAGAGTTCATCGCCATGCTAGAGAAATTCAAGGCGGCTGGCTTAATCCCGTTGACCAATGGCCATCGCGGCTTCAGCCAGATCCAGATGATTCACTATCAGTTCTGGGCCAGTATCGGCGGGCTGAGCGGTCCAGGAAGCATCACCGATGTAATCTTTGGCGACGGCAAATTCACGGATACACCGAGCGTTGAAGCGGCCAGAGCCATCCTGGACATTTACAATGCGGGCTTGCTGGACCCGGACGTGCTGTCGATCACCCAAGACGATGGTAACGAACGCTTCATTTCAGGGGCTGCCGCCTTGAACGTGACGGGCACCTGGTTCTATTCGGAGATGCAGCGACAGTTTGACGACGACTGGGATATGCTGACGATGCCGGGTCCGGGCGGCGGTCCGATCTGGTGCACGGGCGAGACAGAAGCGATGGTCATCCCGGCAGCGGCGCAAGATCCCGATGCAGCCGCGCTCTTCCTCGATTTCTGCGTCAAAGGCACGGGAGCCAAGATCTTGCTGGAGCGGGGCAATCTACTGGCGACGAAAGCCTTCGGCGAGTTGGCCATTCCGCAGATTCAGCGGCTGCCGATCATCACCGGCGAGGAGTCGTCGCTGTTGATCTTCGGTTGGCTGCCGCAGAATTCGCAGGATGCTTATCAACAGGGCTTGGGCGGCATACTGGCCGGCAACATCACGCCGGAGCAGTGGGCGCAAAATGTCCAGGACGCCTGGGAGCGGGACATTGAAGACGGGCAAGTGCCAGAGGATCGCAGCGATTTGCTCTAGCCAATAGGATAGCTGAGCCCAGTCCATACAGGCCGGGTTGGGCTCAGCCTTTCAGCGCGCGGTTTGCGAGATTGTGACAGCGTAGATGTCCGCCCTCGGATCGAAACTTCTCCCGCGGCCTCTTGAGGCATGGCGAAGCGCCTCATCCAAGACGCGAGAGCAGTGGCTGCTTGCCGCTGTTCTTGTGACGCCTGCCTTAATCATGATGGGAGTCTTCGTCTTTTACCCTGCTTTTCAGACGATCGGGTTGAGCTTTTACAAGTGGGATGGCATCAGCCCGGATATGGGCGACTTCGTCGGCTTCAAGACTTTCGCCCGGGCGACAGACAACTACCCCTTTTCGCAAGCCATTAAGAACAGCCTCCTGTGGGGCGCGGTTGGGCTCTTCGTTCCGACGATCATCGGGCTGGTTGCCGCCGCGCTGGTAGAGGATACCAACCTGCGGCCGAAAGCTCTGTTCCGCTTCGCCTTCTTCGTGCCATATTTCTTTTCGATGGCGGTGGCAGCAGCGCTTTTCACACGCGTCTACGACCCTAGCTATGGCATGATCAACCAGGTCATTCACGCTTTAGGCTTCACCGATGTCAAACCCCAGTGGCTTGGCGATGGCCGAATCGCCATCTACGCGGCGATGGGCGTGTTCGTTTGGCATGAAACTGCCTTTTGCTACATCGTCTTCACCGCGGCCATTCAGCAAATCGACCGTTCTCTTTATGACGCGGCCAAGGTTGATGGCGCCTCGGAAGTGCAAGTTTTCCGCTATATCACGATCCCGAGCGTCCGGGACGTCGCTACTTTCGTCATGACGATCATGCTTATCGTCGGCTTGACGCCCTTCGCCGTCGTCTTCCCCCTGACTACGCCCGGCCTAGGCGGCCCCTATTACTCCACCGAAATCCTGCCGACACTCATCTTCAAGAAGGCGCGTATGGGCTATAACGCAAGCGAGGCAGCAGCGCTTGGTGTCATTCTTTTGATCCTTGTCATCGGGATTGTGTCCACCTTCCTGTGGTTTAGAGAGCGCACGGCGCCAAAGGACTGAACGAGCGCGAGCCATGCTGTCCACAAAGCTGATGCGGTACGCCCTTTATGCCTTGGTCATGCTTCTGGCTCTACCCTTCGTGTTCCCATCGCTATGGGTTTTAATGGCAAGTTTTTCGACCAATACGCAGATCACGATGGATTCGCTGGCGCTGCCGGACCGGCTCTATGTGGAAAACTACGTCCACGCCTGGACAGGCGCCAAGTTCAGCACCTTCGTCTACAACAGTCTGGCCGTCTCGGGGTCGGTCACCGTGCTGATCGGCGTGTTGGCGACGATGCTGGGTTATGCCATTTCGCGCCTGGATTTTCCCGGGCGCCGATTGCTGCTGCTCTTGACCATGATGGCGATTGTCACGCCAGTCTTCTCTTACCTCGAACCGCTGACTCGCGTCGTGAGGCACCTGGGTTTGGCCAACTCCCGCACGGCGGTGATTCTGACGACGACGGCCACATTCTTGCCGGTACCGACTCTGCTCATGCGGTCATTCTTTCTGACTTTGCCGGAAGAGTTGTGCGACGCCGGGCGGGTCGAAGGCGCCAGCGAGTGGGGCGTATTCCGCTATATCATGGTACCGCTGGCTCGTTCCGGCGTACTCACCGTACTCATCTTCGCCTTCCTTTGGAGCTGGAACGATCTGCTGCTGCCAGCGGTCTTTCTCCAGGCGCCCGACAAGTACACCATCGCCTACGCCATCACAACGCTCAAGCCGGCGGGATTCCGCACAGATCATGTCACCATGTTTGCCGCGTCAATCATTTCGACTGGTCCCATGATCGTCGTCTATCTCCTGCTGATGCGCCGCTTTATAGCAGGATTGACCGTTGGCGGTTTGCGTGGCTGATGTGGAATATTGGGGATCACTGGCGCCCCATGGAGCTGTCGATGGCATTCAAGATGATTCAGGTCGGTCTCGGTTCTATGGGACGCGACTGGTGTGTGACTTCGCTGCCGCCGAATATCAAAGAGGGCCTGGTCGAAGTGGTCGCCGCCGTCGATATCAACCCCGCCACTTTGGGTGTGGCGCAAACGTCACTAGGTCTGCGCGCTGATCAATGTTACACCGACCTGCAGAAGGCAATGGAGGAGAACCCGGCAGATTTCTGCACGATTGTGGTGACGCCAGCGCATCACGAAGCGGTCGTTGACGTCGCTTTGGCATACGGGCTGCATATCCTGTCGGAAAAGCCGATTGCGGATTCCTTGGCCGCCTCCGTGCGCATCGCTGACAAGGTCCAACGCGCCGGCGTCAAGATGGGCGTAACGATGAGCCACCGCTTTGACCAAGACAAGACGAGCTTGCGCGAAGAACTGCGATCGGGACGGTACGGGACACTTGACTATCTGATCTGCCATCTTACCGCCGACCTGCGAAAATATGGCAGTTGGAATGTGTTCCGACACGAGATCCCTGACCCGCTGATGATCGAGGGCGCCGTGCACCATCTCGATATCCTCGCCGACTTGGCTGGCGCCAAATGTGATACCATCTATGCGCAGACTTGGAACCCGTCCTGGGGTGAATACGCTGGGGATTCGCAGGCTTTAGTAACGATGCAATTCGAGAACGGCAGCCGCGCATTCTTTGAGGGCGCCAGCGCCAACGCCGTCGGTTTGAAAGACTGGGAGTATGAGACGATTCGGGCTGAATGTGAATTCGGCACCCTGGTGCTAAATGCGCGTCGTCTCGAGCGCTTTGCTTACGATCCTTCGACGCAGCGGCTCACGAAGTTTGAAGGGCAGGGCGAACTGCTCCCGTTGTTGGAACGACCAAAATGGAAAAACACCTGGCTAATCGAACAGTTTGTGCGTTGGCTGGATGGAGGGGAGCCGATGGAGACCCATGTCGAAGCCAATCTGCAGTCGGTCGCCCTCATCTTCGCCGTCATCAAAAGCAGCCAGACTGGACAGCCGGTTAAAGTACAGGAGCTGCTGAATCAGGCATGGGAGGCGATATGAGCGGGGCTTCCGCAGACGGGCAAATCAAGACCGCCGTGATCACCGGTCATCATCCATTTGATGTGCCGGCTTTTCACGCCGCCTTCCGCAGTATGCCCAAAATCGACTTTTATCCGCAGCACATGGAGGAATTCGCCGCCGACTTTGGCGAGAGGCGCGCCGAATACGATGTGCTGCTCTTTTTCAACTTTCATCAGGAGACCCCCGGCAGCCAAGGGGATCCATCCGATCAAGCCACGCTGGCGGCGCTAAAACAATTAGGCGAAAGCGGACAGGGCATCTTCATCTTGCACCACGGCCTGCTGGCATATCCACAATGGCAGCTCTGGGCGGACCTGGTCGGCATTCAGGATCGTAGTTTTGGCGTGCACATGGACCAAAACCTCAAGATCCAAGTGGCCAACTTGCAGCATCCGGTCACCTGCGGACTAAGCGACTGGAAGATACTGGACGAAACCTATGTGATGGCGGAGCCGGACGGGGACAGTGAAATCCTCCTGTCCACCGACGATCCCAAGAGCATGAAAAGCATCGCCTGGACGCGGCGTTACAGGAACGCGCGCGTCTTCTGTTTTCAGTCGGGGCACGATCACCATGCTTACGCCAATCCGAATTTCCGTCTGGTGATTGGCCGCGGCATCCAGTGGGTGGCCGGACGAATTTAGTTTTCAATTTACGAGGGCTTGTGTTCCGCTATGTATGACCGGACCAGCGAACTTGATCTGCGCAGCCCTCTCAGTCTAGCAGTTGAGCATATGTTCAACACGCTGGATGAGCGGCAGGATTACCTGCCTTTCTTCCACTATGAACTTATCCAGCAGCCGACGCGCCTGCAGCACGGACCGTTTGACTCGCCGCACGTGGCGGGTCGTTTTTTGGACGCGCTTGGCTGCTGCGCGCCGATCATCGACCTGCCGGACGCGCCCGATGTCTACGATGCGCTGGCGCTGCAACTCTACGACAGTCTCGAGCGCCACACGTCCGGCTTGCCCTGGAATGCGCCCACACCGTGGCAGCCGAATATGGCGGTCATGCACAATTGCCGGGAAGTCATCCTGGGATTGCTGGCGTTATGGAACTGGCTCGGCGACCAGCGGGCGGAGCCGGCATTACGCCGTCTGTGCCGTTCCATCCTAGCGGCAATTGGGGATGAAGCGCGCTTCCCAGGCGAATGTCTCGGGCCTGAGGGTTGGACGACCGCCTTCAGTGGCATCCTCGCTCCGCCTCCGGCGACCACCGGTCGGATGATACGGTCCCTGGTAAAGTACTATCGGCAAAGTGAAGACGAGGTCGCCCTGGAGCTAGCGCGACGCTTTGCCTCGGACAATCTCAAGACTGCTTTCCGCGCCGATGGTTCGATCGTCGCTGAGGCCGGCACGCACATGCACTCGATCGCTGGCACCATTACGAGCCTGATTGATTACGGCATCTTGGTCGGCGATAACCGCTTCATCGAAGGCGCGCGCCGCGCCTATGATCTTGGCATGCGCTCGTTCCGCAGCAGCTATGGCTGGGTGAAGGAGTTTCGATGGGAGAGCTGGTTGTCTAAGCCATTGCAGGCGGCCGGTTACGCCGGCACTGATATTAACCGAGGCGAAGCCAATAACACCGGCGATCTTATCGAAGCTGCGTTGCTGCTGGGTAGCCTGGGTTATGCGGGCTACTACGAAGACGCTGACCGGATGCTGCGCAATCACTTGCTGGCATCGCAAGTCGTCGATACCTCGTGGGTACAGGAGGCGGTCGGGCTCGAGGACACCGATGAGACGCGTTATGGCGATGTGGGTCGGCGCGCCCGTGGCGGTTATTGTTTCGGCAGTCCCGTCGACCTCATCTCATATCCCGAGGAAGCTTATCAAATTAATGCCGATCTGGTTGGCGGTTCCAGCCAAGCTATCTGTGAGGCGTGGGACGCGATTGCAGCAACTAATACGCATAGCGTCCAGATCAATCTACTGTACTCAAAACAGGACTCACAATGGTCACTGACTTGTCCGCCGCCGGGTCAGGAGCCCATCACTGTTCGGCTGCAACATGCCGAGGATCTGAGATTGCGCATCCCGTCTTGGGCGCATCCGTCTGCTGTCAGCTACGCGGTCAACGGCATGCACCGACAATCGGCCGCCGCCGCAATTGAAGGCGGCTACCTCCAGCTTGCCGGTCTTGAGACGGGCGCTGAAGTCAAGGTCTGGCTGCCGCAACGGAGGGAAACCATGACCGAGATCGTCGGTGGGGTAAACTACGAAATCGAGTGGCACAATGACACGATTGCGCGCATCAATCCGCCGGCTCGCTTCCGGGCGTTATACGGACGCGAATGAACATATGAGCCAGGAAGCTTGCACGCATGATTGATTACAGGCAACTCCATGAAGAAGCGATCATATTTGATGGCACTTGTCCGCTGCTGAATTATTCACCGGCGCATACCTCGTATTATGTCGAGGGAGGCGTCACGGTGGCGACGCCGTCCGTGGCGGCCAACCACAGCTGCGGGGAGGCGATAATGCGAATCGCCGACTGGATGTCCATTATCAAACAACGAGGCGCTGAGTTGTTGCATGTCACCGACGCGAGGGACTTCCACCGTGCCAAAGAAGAAGGCAAGCTCGGTATCCTCTTCCACTTTCAGAACTCGCTGCCGCTCGAGCAAAGCATCGAGATGGTCGATGTCTATCATGCGCTTGGCGTTCGCGTCATTCAATTGACCTACAACGTCCGAAACTTCGTCGGCGATGGCTGTCTCGAAAGCAATGATGCCGGCCTTAGCGCCTTTGGCCGGCGTCTGATCAAAGCCATGAACTCCGTCGGCATCGCGGTCGATTGCAGCCACACCGGCATACAGACCACCCTAGATGCCATGGATGTCTCTGAGTTTCCAGTCGTCTTCAGCCACAACCTGGCGAAAAGTGTTTGCGAAAGCCCGAGGAACCTGACCGATGAGCAGATCAAGCGGGTAGCGGAAATGGGAGGCGTCATTGGCATCAACGGATTCCCGCCCTTCGTAGCGAAAAAGCCACGTCCCACCCTCGACGACTTGCTCAAACACGTCGACTACATCGTCGAACTCGTCGGCATTGAACACGTGGGCTTAGGTATTGACTTCGAATACGTTGGCGCATCTATGCAGGAAGCATCAAAGGCGCATTACGAATACTTCGTGCAAACGGGACAATGGGATCCACAAGATTATCCGCCGCCGCCCTACTATTATCCGCGTGGTCTGGACGATCCTCGCTGCTTCCCTAATTTGACCAAGGCACTCTTGGAACGAGGATACGACGCGGCGGAGACGAAAAGAGTGCTCGGTGGCAACTTTATGCGCGTGTATTCCCAGATTTGGAACTAGGGAATGATGAACAGAGAAAAGATTCTGAGCAGACTGAACAACACACTCTCCAACGGCGACGCGATCATCGGGGCCGGCTGCAGCGCAGGAATCGTGGCGAAGTGCGCTGAACTCGGCGGAGCCGATTTGATCGTTTGCTACAGCACGGGCAAATCACGGATCATGGGACTCCGTACGGAGGTGATCGGGCATTCCAACCCCCGCACGCTCGAAATGTACGACGAGATCAGCAACGTGGTCAATGATACGCCGATCATCGCCGGGATCGAAGCCAACGACCAGACAACCTATGATTTGAACGGAGTGATTGACCGCTTCGTGGATCAAGGATTCGATGGCTTCATCAACTTTCCCACTACAGGTAATCACGAGCACGTTTCCGACTTTTTTGCCCGAGAATACCAGAATATCGCCAACAGCCTGGGACAGCCCTGGGGCTTCGCCCGCGAAGTGGAGTTGATCCGCCTATTGCGCGAGCGGGACATTTTCACGATGTGTTATGTATTTAATCCCGAGCAAGCGGCGCATATGGCCAGGGTCGGGGTCGACGTGGTTTGCGCGCATGTTGGCGGCACCGCTGGCGGCTTGATCGGATTCCCGGCAGACTCGATACAGGAATCGCTGGAAAACACTCAGCGCATCATGGATGGAGCCTGGCGGGTCAATGCGGGTGTGATCTGCCTCGCCCACGGCGGTCCCTTTGCCGAGCCGGAAGATACGAGCGCGCTCTACGATAAAACGGAGGCGCAGGGCTTCGTCGGCGCATCAAGCATTGAGCGCATTCCCATCGAAAAGGCGGTGATGAGCGCTGTCAAAGCCTTTAAGAATCACAAAATCAGGAAACGATAGCCGATGGCGGAATCGAAGAAAACTGTCGTCATCGCCGGCGCGCTCGATACAAAGGCGGCCGAGTTCGCCTTGGTACGTTCGCTCCTCGAAAAACAGGGTATTCGCGCGCTGCTCGTCGATTTTGGTATCCTTGGCGAGGCAGGCATCGCGCCTGATATCAGCCGTGACGAGATTGCCAACGCCGCCGGAGGCGATCTCGATGCTCTGCGCCGGCGCAAGCGCCGGGGCGAGGCCTTGGAAGTCATGGGCCGGGGGCTGGCGGTTGTAGCGCGCGGTCTGTACGACAAAGGCGAGCTTGATGGCATCTTGGGCATGGGCGGTAGCGGCGGTACGACTGTCGCCACAGCAGGCATGCGCGCGCTGCCACTCGGCGTACCCAAGCTGATGGTCTCGACGATCGCGAGTGGGGATGTGCGCGCCTTTGTGGGACCGGCGGACATCGTTATGATGCCGTCGATCGTCGATGTGGCCGGCATCAACCGCATTAACGGACGAGTCTATTCAAATGCCGCCGCAGCGATCGCGGGTATGGTGCGGTCGGACGTACCTGTGATCGCGGAGGAGAAACCACTGGTGACAGCGTCCATGTTCGGCAATACGACGGCTTGCATCGACTGTGCCCGCGGCGTAATCGAGCGTCAAGGTTTCGAAGTCCTGGTTTTTCATGCGACTGGCATCGGCGGCAGGACGATGGAGAACCTGATCAGCCAAGGCTATATCGCCGCATCATTGGACATTACGATGACCGAATTGGCTGACGAAGTCTGCGGTGGCGGCGCCAGCGCCGGACCTGATCGCGGCCTGGCAGCTTCTCGCGCCGGCATCCCCGCTGTGATAGCGCCGGGCTGTGTCGATATGGCCAACTTCGGCCCGCTCGAATCGGTTCCGGAGAAATATCGCCAACGCACTTTGTATCAATGGGCGCCGACGGCAACGTTGCTACGTACGAACGAAGAAGAAAATCGGCGTATCGGTGACATGATAGCAACCGCCGCCAATGAAGCGATTGCGCCGATCGCCATACTCCTCCCGCTCGAGGGCGTGTCCATGCTGGATAGCGACGGTGGCGCATTCTGGGACCCCGCTGCAAACGCCGCTTGCTTCGACGCTATAAAGAGCAGCCTCAGACAAGACATTCCCGTAATCGAGCTGGCGTACAACATCAATGATCAGCCCTTTGCCGAGGCGGCCGCCGATACCCTATTGACCTTGATGCGGCAGTCCGACAGTTATCGGGTTGCACAGCGCTAACCGTCAGATCCGCTGTACTAGCCCCCATGCTGCTGGTCACCATTCTTGAATTCAGACGAGCTATTTTCATGTGGTGAGGCGGCGAAAACATTCCATTCAAATCAGAAGGAAGGCAATGCGATCTCGCCTCGTCTTGGCATCGGACGGCTGAGCATAATGCAGCGTCGTCGGTGCATAGGCATCCGAGTTTTATCACCCAATGTGCGGGGCGATCTTCTGCCGGAAGCCTCATAGTATGGGCAGCGCCGCAACCGTAAAGCGTCGCATTAGGATAATTATACGACACTTTAGTGTTTCCCGATGCGTGCGCTCACTTTTGCCGATTTGCAGTGCTGGTATGAGCGAGCCCCAGTCATAGAAACAACGTCCACCGTTTCCTTTTAGCGGCGTGCATAGAGACTTACGTCCATGTGCGGCCATTTATCTCTCGGGCAAGTTTGGCCGAGACGGCGCGTCAATACCGGCACAGTCATATGCGCAAAGTGTTGGAAGCTCTGGCCATTGCCGACAGAGAGCGCTATGAACGGCATTTCGAAGCGGCAAGGTCACCTTGAGTCAAGCGGCTCTTGAAGCTGCACGAAGTGACTCGGCTCCTGGATGCGTGGCGGAACAAGCCGAATGCTCAGGCGCGGATTGAGCAAATCCGCTTGCCCTCCGCGTGACCAAGGCTCTATATGCGGTTGCGAGACGGAGTTTAATCCTCGACGGCGGCGCAGGTAGGCTTTGAGCAGAGCCCATTGGGTCATCTACGCCGCCGCAACGCGGGATATGGATGTTTGAGTCTCGGGCGAGGAAGCTTTTCACAGCATATACATTTGCGCTGGCAGCCTGCAAGTTGTGCGCATCTGCGGCTCGCACAATGCACGAGGCGTTGCCGCGCAGTCCGTATTCAACTGTGTATCGCAGTCTTGGCTAACGCAGCAGCCTTGCTGTCTCGAGCCAAATGCGTATATCATTGCTTAATGCGTTGAAGGTACGCCAGGCTAGATCGATCGAGGGGAGGGAAGGGGCGATGCAAAGCATACGGCAGCTGTCACAACAATTCTGGCGAGACGGTTACCTCATTTTGGAAGACTTCTTCGAGGTCGACGTCATGGATCGTCTCAATAAAGTGATCCTGGACCACTTCGGCCTGGCACCAGACTATTGGCATAATGACGAGTTCTTGACAAAGTCGCTGGTGGAAGTGATCCCCTGGTTCCCCCAGCGCGAAGGGATCACTGCCTTTGATATCCTGGCGGACGACCCGCGCCTGCACCGCCTGACGGCTGAGATCATCGGAGAAGAATGGCAAGAACAGTATTGCATGATGATGTTCTCACGTCAGGGTTCCAAAGGTCAGGCGTGGCATCAAGATTGCGCGCCGGAAGACCCTGCGCAATTCAACCTCAACCGGCTTGTGTACACGCATTCCATCGGTGAGAGCATCGGCGGTCAGACAGTTGTCATGCCAGGCACGCACAGGAGGGGCCTGCTACCCGCTGGTGATCCCCACGCGGATTTAGAAAAGCAGGTGATCATTTCACCGCAGAAGGGTACCTTGCTCCTTTTGCACGGTCACACCTGGCACCGTGTCTTGCCCATTCACGGTCGGTACCGCTTCTCATCGAATTTCCGCTCAGCGCCGAAGGGCACACCGGAAGACATCACTGATATATGCGTCTACCGGAATATGCGCTACCGCTTCTCTACCAGCGAGGTGATCGAAGAGCGCGCGCCGCTGCCGGATGCGGTCTGAGCCGCGCAACTAGACGGCTCGATGTTCATATAGTGGGGAACACATCTCGGCCAAGTAGTTGCTCGCAACAACGGAGTTCCGCTCAATACGGCAGTCGCCCCAATCATGCCAGGCGAAGCCCAAGGCATCGGACCAGTGGGTCCAGTCCCAGTTGATATATGAGAACAGCTTGATCTCAGGCTGTTTGTGGATTAGCGAGAAGAAAGGCGCGAACCACTCGTCCCAGCTGACCTGCCCATCCAGTACGCCGATTCCGCGCGGTGTCGCTTCGCCGATCATAACGGGCTTACCGCGCTCGCCAGCCGTCTCACAGAAACGCCGCGTCGCGCGACTGGTCATCTCGGCAGCGTCAAAGGTGTCGATACCCCACCAGTCGACCCATTCATCGCCGGGATAGTAAGTCATCAACTCTGCCGGTGACCGCGTCCCGGCCGACGCGCCCGCCGAACACCAGACGGTTGCCACATTCAGTTGGCGTTGCCGCATCATCTTCGTGACGTGAACGAAGGCTTCACAGTAAGTTTCGGGCCGGTAACCGTTCCAGTTCCCTTCGAATTCGTATCCGATGCGGATAAAGCTTGGTAGCGCAAGCCGCTGAAGGATATCGCAGAAGAGCGCCAAGTTGTCGGCTTTCTCGCCCCGCGCGACGACATCCTCCATGCCAATGCCTTGATCATTGCCGCCAGTCATGTTCAAGCCGATCTGCAGGTAAAGGCCTTGTTCTGCTATGGCTTCACATTCGCGCTGCAGATCTTCCCCCCACTCCATGATGCGCGCGGTATCCCCCGTGATACCGATATAAGTCATGTAGACAGCCGGCTGATTGTCGCGCGGGAATACCGCTGCATAGCGCATGAAGCTGTCGAGATCCTGCCCAGCGCCATGAAGGACTAGATTGACAGGTTCCAACTTCGCGCCGAAATTCTTCCGTTCGATGATATTCATAGGACCTCGGCTATGCTAGTTAGACCGCGTATGACTTGACAAGATTTTCACCAATTGTTAGGCTTATTGCAAGCGCTTTCAATGCGGCTTCGCCTGGTCTGTCAAATCAGTTTGGCAATATACTTGACTTTTCAGAGAATAGATTTGGCAAGACTCTGGCATTTGTCCAGATTATGCAAGCGCTTTCAAGATAAATTGCAGAGTTGTGATGCAGCGAGACAACAGCAAGAAACAACAGAATGTCACCATTTATGATGTGGCATCGCGCGCTGGCTTTTCAGTTTCGACCGTCTCGCGCGTATTCAACGGCTTTGAATTTGTACGCGAATCGACGCGTGAAAGCATATTTGCAGCGGCGGAAGACTTGGGCTACGTGGCAAACTTGCAAGCGCGCAGCCTGGCGGGTGGGCGCTCGCGATACGTTGGCCTTCTGGCGCCGGGACTGGATAACGGCTATGTTGGCGGAATATCACAGGGTGTTGACCGCGCCTTGGCCAGCGCCGGTTATGGCTTGATGCTCTTCACCACCCATCACCATCGCGGTCAGGAATTGGGTTATATCGATACCATCGCCAACGGCTTGACGGCTGGTTTGCTCATCACTGTGCCGCTGGTGCCAAAGTCGTATGTTGAGGCATTGCAGCAGCAGCAGTTTCCCGTTGTGCTTATCGACCAAGCCGATACCAGTATTCAGAGTTCGGTCGTGGATACCACAAACTGGCAGGGCGGTTATACGGCGACTGAGCATCTCATTAATTTGGGTCATCGTCGGATCGGTTTTATCACCGGCTTGATGGCATTGCGCAGCGCGACCGACCGTCTTGCCGGTTACAAAATGGCACTGAAAGACCATGACATCGTCCAGGATGAAGCGCTCATCGCCGAAGGCGATTATATGCGGGAGATGGGCTACGCGGCGACTCGACAACTCCTGACGCTTGAGCGGCGCCCGTCCGCGATCGTAGCGGCAAATGATTTCACCGCCTTGGGCGCGATGGAAGCGATACATGACGAAGGTCTGGAGATCCCAAACGACATATCCATTATCGGATTCGATGACATACCGGAAGCGCGCGTTGTGCACCCCAAACTGACCACCGTGCGCCTGCCGCTGGAACAGATGGGGCGGGTCGCGGTGGAACTGCTCCTGGAACATATCGAGGATCCGGAACAGCAGCCCAAACATATAACGCTCAGCACACAGCTTATCGAGCGGCAATCCTGCGCGGCGCCAAAAGCGCTGTCAGCCAGCACTTGATCGTTTATGTCAGTCGCATGGTGAAGGAGGGTGGACCATCGAAGGGAAGGAAAGTCACAACTCATT
>DAOULD010000133.1:0-7495 GCA_034420635.1 Anaerolineae bacterium
CTGAAGACCATTTGTAGAAAAGAGCGCGCAATTTTCATTTAGAATGACTTTTCTCTGTGCCCTCTGCGCCTCTGTGGTTATATTTTGGTTTGAATTGGCGATATATTGATGGAATATGATTTTGAAGCGATTGCCCTGAATGGCTTGCCCCGCTTTGTGATAGATAGTACAATCACCTGCGTAAGAGATGGGAGCGCATCTATGCAGCGACTGGGAGCCTTGGCTCTAATATTCATCGTCTTGTTGGGTGGGGGCGCGATTACCTCAAACCTGCTTTCGTCGGATTTGGCGATTCAGCAAACGACGGATCCGAGCGGAAACGCGCTGACCGCCACGCCCGATCAAGCAGTAGCCTTCATCTTGGTTGTCGGCTTCATTCTCGTCAATGTGATTGGAGCAGGGCTGACCCTGGCGCTGGTAATTTGGCTCTTGAATCGTCAAGTGACCGTTGTGCGTCAAGAAGCGGAAGCCTGAGTCCATTCGCCGTCCCGCGCGGATGCGATACCCGCGCATCCGAAGGCATCTCCTGATGAGCGCCCTAAACGATATGCCAATTCAACTGGCGCCGGCATCTTGTCTCTTTTTTAACAGACCCGCCAAAAACGCCATCTGCAATCATGTCAAAATCGGTAGGGCAACCTGTCAGACGCTGTTGAAAATCACAGTTTACGACCAAGCCCAGTCACTGTTGGATATACGCAAAAGACCATAATGATTCATAACGGATCTTTAAGCTCCCCCTCCCTGATGCTTCGGGGAGGGGGCCGGGGGGTGGGGTAGAATTTCAACGGACTCTATCAGGTCGCCCGCTTCCCGGCCAGGAACAGTTGGATTATCGCATTGAAAAGGACAGATGGAACTCTTTTTCGCCAGTACCAAACAAGCCTTGAAAGCGCTCGACAGCAAGACCCGCAAATTGCCATGTTCTCTAGAGAAAGTCACGTCTAATGACTGACGAGTCCCAACCAGTTCGGCGACCGCGGCCAAAAGTCGCGCTGGCAATTGTTGCCCTAGTGCTGATCGCCTTCCTTCTGCTCATCGTATATATGCTTGTTGACAATGCCGCAGGCGCTTCGACCGCGACCCTGTCTGAAGATTCCTACGCTGCCGAGCTCGCCCTGGCGCTCGATGGCGCTGACGCTGATATTGGCGCCGGCTTGATCAACGAATACGAGTGTTACACTTGCCATGTCTTGGGAGACGGCAGCCAGTCGCCCCTCTTCGACGGCATCGGCAACTTCGCTGGTGAACGCCGCCCGCCGCTTTCTGCCGAACAATACCTGTACGAGGCGATCGTTTTCCCGGGCGTATTTATCGTCGAAGACTACAGTGATTCTATGCCGAACAATTACGATGAACGACTCAGCGAGCAAGAAGTCGGCCACATGATCGCCTACTTGCTGACGCTTACCGAAGAGCCGCCGACCTATTAGCTGCGCGAGCTGTTCGCCTTTTAGCGGGTTACGCGCCGAGCGGCTCCCGCAGATTGACAAATCCGGGCAATATCATGAGCTTTGATGTCTTCACGATTTCGGCGCTGGTGGACGAATTCACGGATACGCTGGTCGGCGGTCGCGTCCAGGACGTGATTGATGTCGATGAGATGGGCCTTGGTCTGGAAATCTACGCCAATCGCACGCGCCACTACCTCTATATGAGCGCCGACGCCAACCAGCCTCGGGTATACCTGGCTGCGGGCAAGCTGCGCCGCGGTCTGATGAAACCGACGCAACTGGGACTGCTCTGTCGGCGAACTGTCGAAACTGGCATTGTCGCGCATGTCAGTCAGCCCGATTGGGAACGGCTGCTGCAGATAGATTTTGCCGGACCGGAAGGCGACGTCTCGCTCGTCGTCGAACTCATGCCTCGGCGCGCCAATGTCCTGCTCCTGCGCGATGGACTGATTCTTGACTGCCTCAACCGCGTGGGTCCCGACGAGAATCGCTATCGTTTGAGCTTGCCCAACCACGACTATGTGCCACCGCCGCCCATCCGCGGCCAACTGGCGCCGGCTGATGTTTCGCTGGAGAGCTTGCGGCGCATCGTGGACGCGGCGGAGAAGCCGTCAGTTCAAATCAGACGCCTTTTGCCGGGACGAATCCTGGGCATGAGCCCGCTGCTGGCCAAGGAAATTGTCTTCCGAGCGAGCGGACGTTCCGACGCCAAAGCCCGAGACAGCGACTCTTGCGCGCTGCTTGATGCCTATCAGGCGCTTGTCGCGCCGCTATTGCGTCGACATTGGCGACCCGGCATCGGCTATGAAATGGGCGTCGCCGCCGAATTTGCAGCCTTCCCCATGTCATTCCTGGACTGGCAAGCCAGGCCAACAATGAGCGGCGCGATCAGCGAATTCTATGACTTGCTCCGCAGCGCGGACGCCTACGACGAAGCCAAGAAGCCTGTGCGGGCGGCGATAGATGAAGCGCGGGCGAAACTATCGGCGAAACTTTCGTCGCTGAAGCAGGGCCTCAAAGGTGAACGCGAATTGCGGACGATAAGGCAGAGTGGAGAACTAATCCTGGCTTATCAAACTGCCCTGCATGACGGACAGGAATTGCTGCGCGCGCATTATGAACCCGACCAGCCGGAATTGATCATCAGGCTCGACCCCGAGCTTAGCCCGATCGAGAATGCGCAAAGCTATTTTCGCAGATACGAAAAGGCGAAAGCGGCGCGGAAGGCGATCCCGGCTTTGATCGCGGAGACGAGCACTGAATTAGAATTCATGGCGCAGTTGGAATCCGACCTATCCTCGGCGAGCAGCTGGCCGGAGATTGACGACGTCATTCAGATCTTGCAGGAACGCGGACATTGGCAAGGCAAAAAACGCAATCGAATTGGCGGCGCTGGCAAACAAGGTCCGCTTCGTGTTGTCAGTCGCGACGGCTATGTAGTTTGGGTTGGGCGCAATAGCCGACAGAATGAAAGCCTGACCTTCAAGACTGCCAACAGCCAGGATCTTTGGTTGCACGCGCGTGGCGTGCCTGGCGCCCATGTCGTCATCCGCAACGATGGCAGACGCATCAGCGACCGCTTGATATTAGAGGCGGCGGCGGTGGCGGCTCATTATAGCGGACGGCGAAACGACCAGCGCGTTTCGGTGGATTATACACGTGTCAAATTCGTCAAAGCGATCAAGGGCGCGGGACCGGGAATGGTCACTTATCGCAACGAGAAGACGGTATCAGTCGCGCCTCGGGACGAGGCGACGCTTACGAAATGAGTCCTGACAAGAACGCTTGAATGTTAATCTTGGGCGCTTCTCGCTCCTAATACGCGCTGAGTTGCTTCCAGGACCTGGCTTACGTTGATGTCCCGCACGCAAGGATGATATTCCAGCGAGTCATCCCGCCAGTCGAGGATGCGACAGGGACGGCAAGCGATTGCCGATGTGATTACCGCGTGCCTCCGCCGATCGCCCCAGGGAGCGAATTCAATTGGATCGGCAGGACCAAACAAGGTCACGGTCGGTGTATGCACGGCGGCGGCCACGTGCATCGCGCCGCTGTCCGGTCCCAGGACCGCCCTCGCGCGTCGATAAAGCGCCGCCAACTGACCTGCGCTTGTTTGGCCGGCGACGGAACAAGACTTCCCCTTCATCCTGCCGGCGATATCGTCGATCAAGGCTTTTTCGGCGGAGCTGCCGGTGAAGATGATTGTTACATTGTGGCGCCGCGCGATTTGATCCGCGACTTCCGCCCATTTGTCCGATTGCCAGAGTTTGCTGGGCATCCCGGAGCCGGGATGTATGCAGACGATTGGCTTCGCAATGTCAATGCCCCGATCGGACAGCAGCTGATCCATGGCCGCGGCGTCGGCTGGATCGACGGTTAAAGTCAATTCGATGTCTCGATTATGGTCGGCGCCAAGCCAGAACTGCGCCAGACGCAAGTTCTGCAGAACGGCGTGTTCATGTTGATGGGGGGCGCTTCCGGTTAGGAAAGGCGCGACGTTGGCATGGTCGTAGCCGATGCGCTCCTCTATGCCCGCCAGAAACGCCAGCATGGCGCCCCACCAGTGGTCTGGGCGCATGATTAGCGCGCTGTCGTATCCGATTCCGCGCAGCCTGCGCGCTGAATCAAGCGCTCGCAGATAAGGATTGCCCCTCGGCGACCTGCCTTGGCGCTGGAAGCCGGGAAAGTCGAGCGTCAGCACGACATCGACCTCGTCGAAACGAGCCAGCAGTTCGGCAGCCCAGGCGCCGCAGATAACGTGCAATTCAGTTTCGGGCCGCTCGCGCTTGATAAACTGAAGCGCAGGCGTCATTAGCAGGACGTCGCCGAGGTGGTCCGGGCGTATGACAAGCGCCCGGTTCGAGCGGGCGCGTTGCGGTAGAATCGGCATCTTGGCGAGGCAGGATAGCAACAGGTCTCTAACCGCATGCCGCGCGGAGGGCTGATGCAAGGTCCCCGCCTTGTTCAGATTACGGACTGCCAGGGTCTCTTTATCCAAGGCTGATATCCTCATAGGCGCTTAGCAGGTGGCGCATTAGCGCTGACCAGTCGTAATGCGCCCGTACTTGCTCGCGCGCGCGCGCGCCCAGCGCCCCCCGACGATCCATATCGCTCAACAACGACGATATGGCATGCGCGAATCTGTCGGCGCCGTCCGCGATTTCGATGGCTTCCCGCATTGACCCGTGAAGGCCGGAAGCGCCTAGCGACGTCGACACTACCGCGCAGCCTGCAGCCATCGCTTCGAGAATCTTGAGCCGAGTGCCGCTGCCCATGCGCATTGGCAAGACAAACAGAGTCGCCGCTTGCAAATAGGGCAGCACAGACTCGACCCAGCCGGTCACGCTCACATGATTGCCATCAGCCAGGGCTTGTATTCGCGGATGTGGATTCCTGCCGACGATAATCAGCTTTAGCGCGGGATGCCGCTGCAACAGAACAGGAAGAATTGAATCGCAGAACCATTCAACCGCGTCGACATTCGGGCGGTAATCCATTTTCCCTGTGAAGACCAGTTGATTGTCGGCTCTCCCTTTGCCAGAGCGGGACTCGTAGTCGTCGACAAAAATGCCGCTGGGCATCACATAAACCGACGAACCGCCATAGGATTCCAGCAGACTGCGGTCTTCTTGACTGACGGCAATTACAGCGTCAACGGACCTGCATAGATTGCGCTCGTACCTCGCCAGGCGGCGCGCTTGAACCGCCGAGTAGAGCGCGGTGTGCAAACGAGACGGTCGCTTCCTGTCAAGCTGGTAGATCAACCGCTGCAATTCAGCTTCCGCGTTCAGGGCATCGTATACGATTTTCGCTCTGCCTTTTTTCAGTCCTATCACCGGAAGATAGCTACCCAGTTCGATACCGGAGAATTGGATGATATCAAAAGCCCGCGAATCCAAAATCGCGGCGAGCTTTTGACCGAAGGCGGCGCTTTTTAAGCGATCTTCCATGTCCGCCCTGCGAGAGGCGAGCAGTGACACAATGCGATCTGCCTTGCTGCGCTGCGGAATCGGGCGGCTGTGGACGTCGGCGCAATATTGAAATAGCGGGTTCGTCCCGGGGTCCAGCGCGTTATCGCTGAAGGTCAGGAGCGTCACCCGGTGACCGGCGCCGTGGAGGCCGCGAATGATGCCGTAATTTCGTATCGCCGCGCCCGATTCGCTGGGAAACGGGTTGTCGGGGCTGAGCAGCAAGATCTCCATCGCTTGTTCAGTTGAGCAGAGCCTGGTAAACGTCGCGTACCGTTTGCGCCGCGGTTTGCCAGCGAAACTGCTTGGCGCGTTCGATACCCGCGGCGGACTGCGCCGCGCGCCAAGCGCTATCGACGAGAGCGCGCTGCATGGCTCCCGAGATCGTCGTCGTATCATGCGGATCAACCAAAATGCCGACGTCCCCCACGATTTCTGGCAATGCCGCTACATTGCTGACGATTGGCGCCGTGCCGCAAGCCATTGCTTCCAAGGCGGGCAAACCGAAGCCTTCGTAGTGAGAGGGCAAGATCAGCATTAGCGCATGATTGTATAGGGCGGGCAGCTGAGAATCAGATATGTCCTGGCGAAAAATCAAGCTGTCATTGATCCCGACCTTGGTTATGTCATGCATTAGCTGCTCGAAATGCCAGCCGGGTTTGCCCGCGATGAGCAGTTTCGGCAGATCGGGCAGCTCAAGTTTCAGGTCGCGATAGGCGCGAGCCAAGCCGACCAGATTCTTGCGCGGTTCAAGGGTGCCAACAAACAGCAGAAATGATTCAGGTAGATCCAGCTCAGTAATCACCGGCTTGGTGAGGGAGCGGGGCAAGGGACGAAAAACGTCTTCCACACCCAAATGATGAACGGTTATTTTTTCCGGCGGGACGTCGAGAATATCTACAAACTCCTTTTTGGTGGCGAAGCTGTTGGCGAGGATATGGTCCGAGCGCATGACCGAGGCTTGGATCTGACCATTGTAGTAGCGCCGACTGGCGGGGGTCATGTATTCGGGATAGTGAATGAAACTTAAATCGTGCACGGTGATGACCTGGCGGCGGGCGCCGCGCATTGGCGCAATAAAATCGGGACTGTGCAACAAATCTAGGCGCCGCCGCAAGAGTTCAACTGACAGCGCCCCCCGCTCCCATGGATGGTGCGGGGGCGTCCAAAGATTGGCGCTTGCAAAGCGCTGGGATAGCGCGCCTCTGGCTTTGCGACTTTGGAAGACAGTTATTTTGTGGGCTGGCGGATCGTTCTCCATGGCGGAAATGATGCCCGTTGTATATCGGCTTATGCCTCCTACGCGGTAGTGATTTAGACGAGCGTCTATTCCGATATGCGCCATGAATTGAGTATAGCGGTATCATAATGCTGATGCCAGACGGATCGCAGCCGCCCCGGAGCAATCGCTTCAGATTGTTTTCCACCGCAAGCCTCTTATGGTCTGAAAATTGCAGGCGGTCGCCCGCCAGAGGCGAAGTTTGTCCTTAAATGCTGGGAAAATGCCCTCATTTTGCCCTTATTTTGCCCCCTTTTTGGGTAACAGTATAGATACAGTATCTATATGTGGGGGCCCCCTCCCCCGAGATATTTTTTATTCACCACGGAGGCTCAGAGGGCACAGAGAGCATAGACAGATTTTAACCAGCGGGGGTCGCGTAGGGCGCGTAGGTCGCGTAGACACTGACCGCCGACACAGCCCTTCGACACTGACCTACGACACCGAGAACACCGAGATATTTTTCACCACAGGGCGCGTAGACACTGACCGCCGACACTGACCGTCAAGACACGAAGGGCACAAAGGTATTTGGTAGGGAGGCATTGGAATGCGGGTTGTAGGGCTGGCGGGGATGGCGCGATGGCGGGAGTGGTACATTTTTATTCACCACAGAGGCGCAGAAGTAAGCGCAAGTAAGTCATGCAACGAAATAAGCCGCGTGTAGGGGCGACATATCAGGTCGCCCGTCGATGCGATGGCGCGGTTTCGGGCGACCAGGTTGGTCGCCCCTACGGGATTCGATTATTTTGTGGTTTCTATATTTCATCAAATTATTCGCACGACTTACTTGC
>DAOULD010000134.1:0-32627 GCA_034420635.1 Anaerolineae bacterium
CCGGTGATCACCGGGATGCTGCTGTTCTCGCGGCAAAATACGTGCAAGCCATTGCCTCCGCGAGGGATGATCATGTCAATGTAATCGTACAAGCGCAGCATATCACTGACGTACTTGCGATCGGTACTGCCGATGGTTTGAATGGCGTCAACCGGAAACTCATATGCCGTCAGCACCTCTTGCAAAACGCGGATCAACTCCAAATTGCTGTTGAGCACGTCCGAGCCTCCGCGCAAGATCACCGCATTGCTCGTCTTCAACGCCAGGGTCGAGATGTCGACTGTGACATTGGGGCGCGACTCATAGACCGCGCCCAGCACGCCGAGCGGCGTCCGCCGCTTCATCAGTCGCAAGCCATTGTCCAATGTCGAGTCTAGCAAAATGTCGCCGACCGGATCGGGCAACTCGGCAACCTTGCGGACATCGGCCACAATGCCGGCCATGCGCGGTTCCAGCGCGATACGATCACGGATCCAGATTGGATCGACGCCGTTGCGCTCGGCAAGCTCGATGTCGCGCCGGTTTTCCCGAAGGATCGACGCGGTATTCCTTTCCAGCGCGTCCGCCATCGCGTTCAGGACGCGATTTTTCTGCGGGGTCGATTTTTTTGCAAGCGCGCTGGCGGCATCTTTGGCGCGTTTGCCCATCTGTTGTAGATCTACAGCTTCAAGGTTGACGTCGAACATGTCAATTTCTCACCCGATAAATGCGTTCACAAACTCACAATATCCCATAGTCTCCTTCGAATTGCAACGCGCGCAATCTCGAAGGCTGCATTTCAATATTTTGGCAGAATGATATAAATTGCATGGGAATGAAGACTTGCCCTCCTCCAAGGCTCGGAAGTTACCCTGATCTTGCCCCCTTTTGAGTAACAGTATAGATAGAGTATCTATAGGTTGGGGGGATTCACCACAGAGCCGCAGAAGTAATTCCAAGTTAGTCGTGCGAAAAAATGCGTGTACTGTAGGGGCGGTACGCTGTGCCGCCCGTCCCTTCACTAACTGTTTTCGGGCGTCTCAACGAAACGCCTCTACACCTCGCCGCTTTTTCGGATTCTCATTACTTACTTGCGCTTACTCAGGGCACAGAGAGATTTTGAGCAACGAGGACACCGATGGGCGAGCCACCGCCGACACTCACTGGGAGGTCGCTCGCCAGTCAGTACATTTTGCGTTCTGGTGGGCGACTCACAGAGTCGCGTAGGGCGCGTAGACACAGCCCGCCGACACTGACCGTCAGTCGCCCCTAGAGTTTTCGACTAAGAATGACCATATTGTTGCGGTGCAGCACCGCGTCGCCGAAGCTGTAACCCAGGATTTCGGCGATTTCGCCAGATTTCTTGCCGCAGAGCTTGCGAAGATCTTCGCTGCCGTAATTGCTCAGACCATGCGCGATTTCGCGGCCGTCGGGCGTTACCACGGCCAAGGTCGCGCCTCGTTCAAATTGGCCTTCGATGACGCGGATGCCCACCGGCAACAGGCTGGCGCCGCCTTGCATTAGCACTTTGGCAGCGCCTTCGTCTACCCTCAGCAAGCCCTGTGTTCTGTCTGTGAGCAGCCAGCGTTTGCGACTGTCGGAACGAATCGCGCTGGCTTCAATATGCGTGCCGATGCCTTCGCCATCGACCAGGCGGATGAGCGCTTCGTCTTCGCTGCCGCTGGCGATAATCGTCTTGATACCGCTGCGGCTGGCGATCCGCGCCGCCTGTAATTTTGTGATCATGCCGCCCGTGCCCATGTCGCTGCCGGCGCCGCCAGCCAATTCGAAAAGCTCATCCGATACTTCGCTGATATTTTGGATCAGCGCCGCCCCCGGATTCTTGCGCGGATCGTCCGTGAATATGCCCGGCTGGTCCGTCAACATGATTAGCAGGTCGGCATCGACGACGCTGGCGACGAAGGCTGAGAGATTGTCATTGTCTCCGACGCGGATCTCCTCAGTAGCGATGGTGTCGTTTTCGTTGACGATGGGGATGATGCTGTGTTCGATCAAGGTGCGCAGGGTATCGCGCGCGTTCAGGTAGCGCGTCCGGTGACTGAGGTCGTCGCGCGTTAAGAGAATTTGCGCCACAACCACTTCAAAGATATCGAAGAGGTCTTTGTAAAGGCGCATCAAGTGGCTCTGCCCGACAGCGCTAAGCATTTGCTTGGCTGGCACAGACTTGCCCAGATCGGGAAAGTCGAGTTGTTCTCGTCCGGCTGTTTGCGCGCCTGAAGAAACCACCACAATCTCGTAACCGCGCTCTTTTAATGCGGCGATCTGTTGCACCAGCTCCAGCATGCGCTGACGGTTGAGCCGGGCAGTGCCTTTGGTCAATACGCTGGAACCCAGCTTGACGACGATCCGTTTCATTCTCAGTGAATCCAAGTTAGTCATGCGAAAACTGATTGGAAATAGATGACAAGAGTGGGCGAGCCACCGGCTCGCCCGTACAATTTTTCGATTATTTTGTCAATTTCTTTCATACGGCAGTTATTATCATTACGCACTTGGTACTACTTCTGTCCTTCCGGCAAGGATTTTATTGCAGGCTACCAGGTCTTTGTAGGCTGAAAGACTGTGGTTTGCTCAATTCGAACCTGTCCGCGCGGGGCGGATGGCGATTCTCGCGCCAGGTCAAAACTCAGCTGGCATCATGCAATTGCATGATGTATCCCAGGCGCAATGCCGCTCGGCGCAACAGGTCCTCGGCGTTCTCGAGCGCATCCTCCAGGCGCATCGGCTTGTCGACGATGGAGAAGGCCGCCTGAATCCCGGCCTCATGCAATAGGCTGTCATCAATATTGAGTCCGCCAACCAGGGCGATCGTCGGCAGTCCGTGGTTCCGCGCCAGTTGCGCTACCCCAACTGGTCCTTTGCCATCGATCGTCTGGCTGTCCATTTGACCTTCGCCCGTGATGACCAAGTCGCTGTCTTTGAGCTGCTCAACGAATCGATTGCGCGCCAGGACCAAGTCAATCCCGGAAACGATCTCGCATGACAAGAACGCCATCAGACCGGCGGCGAAGGCGCCGGCCGCGCCGCCCCCGCGAACCGCGCGCAGATCAATCCCCAATTGCTCGTGGATTACGGTGAAACAGTGATGCAAGTTGCGCTCCAGCGCGTCCACCATCGCCGCATCGGCTCCTTTTTGCGGACCGAATATCCGCGCCGCGCCTTTGTCGCCCAGGGTCGGGTTCTCCACATCCGAGGCGATGATGATGTCAAGCTCGCGCCAACGCGGATCCATTCCAGATTGATCAATCCGGCTGATGTCCTCCAGGCGTCCGCCGCCGGGGCGAATATCGCGACCATCGGCGTCAAGCAGGCGGACTCCCAGAGCCTGCATACATCCCATGCCGCCGTCTACGGTCGCGCTGCCGCCCAAGCCGATGATGATCCGCTCAACGCGGCGTTCGAGCGCATCCGCCATTAGCTGACCTGTGCCAAAGGTACTTGCGACCATGGGATTAAGCTCCTGCGGCTGCAGCAACTCCAGTCCGGAGGCTCTGGCCATTTCGATGACTGCCGTCTTGCCCTCGTCAACCAATCCATATTCCGCGCGAATGGGACGCATGAGCGGGTCCTTCACATTCAAAGAAACGACTTCGCCGCCCGCGCTCAAAAAAGCGTCCAGCGTGCCGTTGCCGCCATCCGCGATGGGGAGTATTTCAAAGCGCGCATCCAGACCGGATTGCTCCAGTCCGCGTTGGATGGCGGCGCAGGCTTCGGCAGCGGTCAGGCTCTGCTTGAAGGCGCCAGCAGCGATCAAGATTTTCATGCTGTTTCCTTTCAATCTCGAATCGTGAATTGGGAGCGCTGCGGAATTTTAGTTCTTAAGGTAAGTTCATTTCATCTTGGATCTTATTCCATTAACATAAGCCTATAAATTTACTTTGTTGGCAAAATCGTACAAGGCTACTAATATAGACATTATGATTTTACCATTTCAAGAAGCGATATTTGCTTGAGTTTTCCGCAGGGGACCGAAAGCGATCCAGAGAATCCGAGGCGCTGCTGATGGACGCTCAACAGGCATTAAACGCGATCAAGGCAAGTGGTATTGTCGCCGGCATGCGGGGCGCATTTCCGCCCGACGTCGCGTTAGGCGTCAGCGACACCTTGATGAGCGAGGGTATCAACGTTTTTGAACTGATGATGAATTCGCAAGAGCCGATTGCCGCCATGCAAGCCCTCAAAGCTGAATACGGAGAAGACGCCTGTGTGGGCATGGGCACGGTTCTTGACGTCGATACGGCTCATGCGGTGCTGGACGCGGGCGCGGACTTTATCGTTTCGCCCGCTTTTCAACCCGATGTCGTGGCGGCGGTGCAAGCGCGCGACGTCTTGGTAGGTCCTGGCGTCGCCACGCCCAGCGAAGCCGTGGCGGCCTGGGATATGGGCGTCAAGTTGCTGAAGCTGTTTCCCATTGGCGCGCTCGGTATTGACTACTACCGCGCGATGTTTGGCCCGCTCAAGCACATGTCTTTCATGTGCAATGGCGCCATGGACGATCACAACGCGCGCGAATTCATAGGAGCCGGCGCGCTTGCCTGTGGCATGGGCGCCTGGCTGGTCGGCGATGGCGCCTGGTCCAAATCGCGCTTGCGCAGCCGGGCGCGCATCTTGACGAACGCGGTCGCTTCGGCGCGAGATGGACTGGGGGCTGGCGGCTGATGATAGTCTTCAGGTCCATCGATCAAGCTGTTTGGATCGACGTTCTACAGGCGCAGCTGGCTTAAGCGGTTATCTGCGCGCGCTAAACCTTTCCACAGGATATACAGGACAATTGAAAGAAGCTATGACAGGGACCGACGCCAATCCGCCACCACTACGCGCCGCAACAAACAAGCGGGGGAGCGGATGCTGGCTAGTGGCTTTAGCTTCGATTGTCATGGCTACCCTCCTGCTGATTATTGGCTTGCTGCTGCCCCCTTTCAATCTGCCCGACCGACTATTCGCTTTGCAATACACGCCGCTCGATGTCGAGAATCCCGAATTGGCGCTGGGGTCTGATTTCTCGGTCCGTATACCAGGCGATTCAAGCGCCACTGATATCGCGATAAAGGTCTCCGCTTTGCTATGGACAGCGGACGAGACCGACACCGAGGACAATGTTCCCGCTTCTGTCAAACTGGCGCGAGACAATCTTCCAGCCTATCTTGCCCCGCAAAGCCCGCTCTATGCGCTTGAGGGTCGTGGCGACTTGCCGGAGCGACTGCGCTTCTCGTTTGCCCAGCCAGCGAATGTATCGGATGCGAATGTACTTTCTCTCTACGGCTGGGACGGCCGAAACTGGCGCTTTGTTCCCTCGCAAAAATCGGGGAGCGAATTGCGCGGCGTAGCGAGTTTCTCGCCGGGCGCGATTGCGGTTTTCCAATCGATCGCCGTGCCTCCGATTCTGATGATTTCGCAAGAGTTAAGCCAAGAACTTGATCCAGATGTGGCCGCCCTGGCAACGATCGTGAGCCCGGCGGGATTGCGCCCAACGGGCCGGGGCGGCCTGACCGGCAGGCTCGCTCCTGGCGGCGACGCGGAGTCGGATTATCTCTACATGCCGGTGATTCGCAACTTTGACGACCCCCGCGCCACTGATCCCGCCGCTATCGACCGCCTGATCAATGACGAGTTTGCTCGGGACGCGCACGTCTCTCAAATATCAAGCATGGCCGTCGCCAATGGTTTTCATGGCATCGTCATTGACTATCGCGATTTGTATCCGGGGGCGCGTCAAAACTTCAGTCGCTTCATCGAGCAACTGAGTTCAGCATTGCGCGAGCAGGGTCTGCTGCTGGGCGTCGTGGCGCCTGCCCGCAGCGCAGGCGCGGGCGAAGCTGACGCCTATGACTGGCGCGCGCTGGGCGCGGCCGTCGACATTTTCAAACTTGATGTCAGCGTTGCTCCGGGCGATCACGGCGTCGGCGGCGAGCAACTGGTCACGAGACTGCTCCGCCGCGCTGTCGACCAGGTCGATCGCTACAAGATCCTGCTCGGACTTAGCGCGCAGAACCTCCGCGAGCATGAAGGAACTTTTGGGCGCATCGGCTTCGCCGAAGCTCTGGCGGGACTTGGCGATGTGACTCTGGACGCCGAATCTGTCAGCGAGACCGGCGCCGTCGAGCCCGGTACATTTGTCCGCGCGTCGCTCAATGGGCTCAGCGCGATGCCGGGCCATGACGATTCCTTTGGGACAGGTTATCTGGATTTTCTGACCGCAACTGATGGAACCACGACGCGCATCTGGCTGACCGACGGCGCGGCTCTAGGCAAGCGTCTCAATCAGACATTGCCATTCGGGCTGGCCGGGGTCGCCATTGATGATTTGCTGTCGGAGGATTTATTCCCCGGTTTGCTTCAGGCTGTTCGTGACTATCTGGTTCAAATGCCGCCGCCGAATATCCCGGGGGGATGGTCCCTGCGCTGGTCAATCGCCCGACAAGACAGTCTTGTCGATGAAGCCATCACCCGCTTGAATGACGATTTTGTCCTGACCTTGGTCGCGCCGGAAGGAAACTATGCGATTAACGCGGCGGTGATCAATAGCGAGGGCGAAAGCATAAGCCAGCGCGCCGGCGCCGCGCTGCCGCTTTTCGCAGCTACTCCAACCGCAACGCCGACTCCCACGCCGACGCCCGCGCCTTCACCAACCCCACCGCCGGCGCCGGTCGTTCTGGCGCCGGTCGCGAACGAGGAGTCTGTCAGCGTGCCGAGGGACAACTTCGCCGCAGTCGTGCCACCGGCTGGCAGCATTAATATCGAGATCGGCGGACACGTCACGAGCGCGGGCAGTCAGCGCGCGATTGGGGCGATGCGAGCCGCCGGCATGACCTGGATGAAGATTCAAGCGCGTTTCGACTGGCGCAGTCCGCCGGATATGGGAGGCGAAATACGCAGCGCGCATGACAACGGCTTCAAGATCCTGGTCGGCACCGTGGGTAGACCGAGTGAACTGGAGGGGGGCGGACAGAGCTACGTCGATTCCTACACGGACTGGTTGGCTCGCATCGCCGGGCAAGGCGCCGACGCCATCGAAGTGTGGAACGAGCCCAACCTTGACCGCGAATGGCCCCGCGGCCAGATCAGCGGAACGGCTTATGCCCGGATGCTGGCGCAGGCTTGGCAGAAGATCAAAGCCGCGAACGCGGGAACCCTGGTGATAAGCGCCGCCCCCGCGCCAACCGGGGTTTCCGATCGTCCCGACCAAGTTATGCCGGACAATCGCTGGCTGCGGGAAATGGTTGCTGGCGGCGGCTTGGATCACCTCGATTGCGTCGGCGCTCACTACAACGAAGGCATTGTTCCGCCGAGCCAGACCAGCGGCGATCCCCGCGGCGACAATTACTACACGCGTTATTTCTACGGCATGTTGAACGGCTATATCAGCATCACCCGGCGTCCTATTTGCTTTACCGAGCTCGGCTATTTGACAGCCGACGGCTTTCCCGCGCTTTCGGATTATTTTAGTTGGGCGGATAATGTAACCGTGCAACAGCAGGCGGCTTGGTTGGCGGAAGCCGCGGCGCTCGCATCGCGAAGCGGGCAGGTGCGCCTGTTCATAGTCTGGAATGTGGATTTCACCCACTACGGCGCGGATCCGCAAGCGGGATACGCGATCGTCAGGCCCGACGGCTCGTGCCCGGCCTGCGAGGCCTTGGCAAGGGCGCGCTGATCGTTGACGCCTAAAGGACCGCGGCAGCGTACCCTTTGCCCTACGTGAAGGTTGATTATCGGTAACCTTGGATACATGCGACAAGGAGCCTGATATGGTAACCAAAACCGTATACAAGCAGATTCGCGGCTTTGTCGCCATATGGCTCTCAATTACCTTTGTCATGGGCTTGTCCACCTTCCTCGCAATTTACTTCACATACAATCCCTCCGCTGTGGATCCCGGTTCAAGCAATCCCTTGCCCCTTGGAACACTGGAACAAGAGACTCCGGAAGAAGCGCTGGCGCCGGTCATTGTACTGCCAAGCGTGACGCCAGAACCGACATCAAGTCCTACATCCGTCACGCAGGAACCAACCGTGCCCGTCATGGCCTACGAAGCGACTGACATTCCGACGCTCACCAGCACACCGGAACCGAGCCCGACGCCGACGCTGCTGCCGGTAGCCGATATGCGCTATCAGGTCGGCATTCAGGTCGAGCATGCGCCCGACTTAAATCCCGACAATCAAGACGCCTGGTACAGTTCGGTTGCCGGCGATCTGGGATTGACCTGGGTTAAACAGCAAGTCCGCTGGGAACTTATGGAACCGGAGCAAGGGAAGATCGACTGGAGCGCGCTTGATTTGGTTATGCCCAGCGCAGAAAAATTTGCTATCAAGCTGCTGCTTTCCGTTGTGACCGCGCCCGATTGGGCGCGCGAGCCCGGGGTTGTTCTGGAGCGACACGGTCCAGCGGCCGATCCGCAAGTTTATGCCGATTTTGTCGCCGCGATCCTCGAGCGCTATCCGGGCAGAATACATGCTATTGAAATCTGGAACGAACAAAACATCGACCGGGAATGGACATCGGTCAACGGTTTGAACGCGGCGGATTATGTCAAGCTTTTGCAAACCTCCTACGAGGCCATCAAAGCCATCGAACCAGGTATCATCGTTATCAGCGGCGCGCTGTCCCCAACGGGCATCAACGACGGGGTAGGAGCCTATGACGATTTTAATTATATGGATCAGCTAATCGACGCCGGTATGCTGGATTGGGCGGATTGCGTCGGCGCCCATCACAATGGTTACAACATCGGTCCCGATTATCGCTATAACGAGATACCGGACGATCCGCACGCGTCCTTCCGCGGTCCTTTCGACAACCCGCATCATAGCTGGAGCTTCCGCAGCACCCTGGAAGGTTACGCCAATCGCATCCGGGCGGCCGGCAAAGATACCAAACTTTGCGTGACCGAATTCGGTTGGCCCTCTGCCGAAGATCTGGAAGGCGCGCGCGAAGGCTTTGACTTCGCTTACGACAATACCTTGGAAGAGCAGGCGGAGTGGATCCCGCAGGCCATGTCCAATATGGCGGACTGGGACTTCGTCTGGCTGGCTTTCATTTGGAACTTTAACTACGGTCCGCAAGCGGGCTGGGCGGTCGACAACGACAACGTTCCCTATTCGCTGATTGGACCCGGTTTCAACTTCCGACCAGCCTACGATGCCATCCGCGCCTGGCAAAGCGATTACCGGACGCGAACGAGATCATAAGATGACCAAGATCCTTGCGCGGGGGGTTCCTGTCTATCTGCTAGCGCTGGCGGCTGTAGCTGTTGCCGGCGCCGGTGTCTGGATAGGGAGCCGCCCGGAACAAGACCCTTTCAAGGCAAGCGCAATAGCCGATCCGCCTTTTCCGTCACTGACCTACGGCATACAGACCTTCCTCTGGTGGAACGAGCCACAGCGTGGCTTACATCTCCATTTAGTCAGGTTGATGTCCTTCAGCCATGCCAAACAGACCTTCGCCTGGAACGACCTGGAACCGCGCAAGGGTCAGTGGATTTGGGAACAGTCTGATCGAATCGTGGAGTCGATTGAAGAGCGCGGATTGCAATTGGTCGCGCGCTTGGGAAAAATCCCCGACTGGGCTCGCGCGGAATCAGCCGATCCCGATGCGCATGACTCGCCGCCAGCAGACCTTAGACACTGGGCCAACTTCTGTTCCGCTGTTGCCCAACGCTATCGCGGCCGAATTTCGGCCTACCAGATCTGGAACGAACCGAACCTCGGGCGTGAATGGGGCAATACCCGGCCCGATGCGGCCGCCTACGTCGAGTTGCTTGGGGCTTGCAGCCGCGCGATCCGGCAAGCGGACTCGAATGCCATATTGATCTCGGCGGGTTTGTCGCCGACCGGCACCAACGACGAGCGAGCCACGCCCGACGACGTATTTCTCGATCACATGTACCGTAACGATTTCCAGCAATTCATTGATGTCGTCGGCGCCCATGCTCCGGGTTACGCCCCGCCCGAGATTGGTCCCGATGACCAAGAGGCTAATGCGCGCTGGTTTACCTTTCGGCGCGTAGAAGATTTACGAAAGATCATGTTGCGGTACAATGATGAGGCGCGTCAAATGGCAATCATGGAATTTGGATACACTACCGATACGCGTAACGCGGACTATGCTTGGTTTGGCGTTACTGAACAGCAGCAGGCGGACTATTTGGAGCGGGCCTATGAGTACGCCATTGCCAACTGGCGCCCGTGGATCGGCTTGATGACGCTGATTTACATGCCGGACCTGACCTGGCTGCCGCAGGACGAAGAATACTGGTGGTCTATCCTGGATCCTGCAAGTGGCGTGCCGCGCGAGGCTTATATCAAGCTGGCGAACATGCGCAAAGTCTGTGGAGAACACATTATTGCGCAACGCCCAGCCGATGGACCAGTGGCTCTTGGCGAAGAAATCGCTCCAGTCTGTCCGTGACGGGGGCTTTCGCCCTAATCCAGATAACGCAGAAAGCTAGGTCGCTAGGGAAGTCTCATGAAAACGGACTCTACGCTTTTCAACATGGTAAGCGGCCACGCGGTGATGACCAGCCGGATGAGCTACCTTTTTGCCATCCTGCTGTTGCTTGTCGCTGCCCTCCTTCGAACGGCCGATCTGGCAAATGTTCCCGGCGGCTTCAGCGAAGACGAGATCATCAACATTCGCCTGGTCGACAACGTTCGGCAAGGCGATATCTTCGTCTTTTTCCCCGGCGAGGGCGGCGGTCGCGAAGGCATGTACCATGTCTTTGTCGCCTTTGTGACGCTCTTTGTGGGCGAGGGCACCATCGGATACCGGATTCTCTCCGTCTGGTTAAGCTTGGTCTCGATTGCCATCATCTACACCCTCGGCAGGCACCTTTTCAATCCCATTGTCGGTGTCATGTCAGCGGGACTGGTGGCTGTTAATCTGAGCAATATCATCCTCGCGCGCAGCGTCACCAGCGATGCCGCAGTCGTGTTTCTGGTCTCGGCCACCATGTTGGCGCTTGCCCGATCGCTGCCCGTGTACCGGCGCACGCGCGTTGTAACCTCCAATGTCATTTCCTTCGCGGCGCTGGGCGCCCTGCTCGGCATAGGCTTTTATCTACATCCTTCAAGCCTGTTCATTGTCTTGGGTTGCATGTTGTACATAGGACATCTCTTGTACATCCGCAATGCCATGTTTCGGCAGCGCCGCAGCTATACCGGTTTCGCGATTCTTGTCATGATCATCATCGCCATGCCCTATCTGATCTCGTCGATCAATGTGCCCCAATACGCCGCCGGCCAGCGGATCTTGTCGCAATACACCGACGGCTTGCTGCGCTCCATCGTCGACGGCTTGCTCGGGGTCGTGCGCATAGGTGATACCAATCCCCTGCACAACCTGCCCGGCCGCCCTCTTGTCGATGCTTTTAGCGGCTTGTTCGCGCTTGTGGGAATCGTCATTTGCATTGTTCGCCGGCACAGGCCCCGCTTCATGTTGCTGTTGATCACCGGTTTCGTTGCGCTGCCGGCCGGGCTGATCGTCAAAGAGAGTCCAAATTTCGCGCGCATGGCGGTCATCTTGCCGCAGCTCGCTCTCTTTTTTGGCATCGGCTTTTACTCTTTGATCCGCACTTCAGTTTTCGCTGACGCAGTCTTTCGCAGGCTGGCAGTTGCCGGGGTACTGTGCCTGCTTGCGCTTAACTTTCTCTGGACTTGGCAAGATCTTTTTGTCGGCTGGCGCAACGACGAGCGGGTTGTACCTCTGGTCAGCGGCGAGTTGGGTCTAATCGCGCATTATCTCGATGCCATGGGCAATGACATACCGACCGTCCTCTGCAATTCCAATTGGCAAAATACCGAGCCCAAAGAGTTGTTGAACGACACCGAAAAGACCCTGTTAATGATGAACCGCAGCGATCTCGACTACGATGAAGCGGATTGTACGAGAAGTCTGATACTGGCAGATGGCGGCGCTCGACAACGCGTGGTGTTCTTCAGCGAGGAAAACCGCAATAACGTGCACCCTTACTTGTGGGAGTGGTTGTCGCACGGCCAGCCGGCTGTTGGCAAGCTTCCGCGTAATACAGTCTTTGAACTTGAGCTAGCGAACTTGCTGGCGGATCGCGCTGGCGAATTCACTACCATGGCGCCAGTCTGGTATGATCCCGATTTTGCTGGGGAGGCGGTGCCTGTACCGGCGCCCATCCGTTTCGGTGAAAACCTGACTTTTCTCGGCTATCAGCCCAATGTGGAACGCCAGTACTTGCCAGGCGAGACGGTGGATGTGATTACATATTGGCGGGCGGAAGGCACGGTCCCGGCGGATCTTACTCTCTTCACGCATATTCTCTCCGATCCGGTCACCTTAATCAAGGGACGCGATGTGATCAGCGTAAATCCAGCGCGCCTGCACGATCGTGATGTCTTCATTCAAGTGACTTCCATAGCCTTGCCAGAGACTGCATTGGCTAGTGAATACTTCGTATCTGTCGGCGCATATCGTCAAACGGTAGCGGAACGCCTCTCGGTCTTTAAGGATGATCAACTCTACGGCGATCGCATCTTCCTGTATGCTATAGAGGTGCAAGAAAACCCCGACACCGAAGAAGGCAGCAACTAAATGTTCGAACTTGTATTCTTGGGCACTTCGGCATCCGCGCCTTCAATTCATCGCGGCTTGCCGTCGCTGGCGATTCTTGCTGAAGAACAGCGCTTCCTGGTCGATTGCGGAGAAGGCACGCAGCGGCAGATTCTGCGCAGCGGCATCGGTTTCAAGCGTCTAAATCATATCTTCTTGACCCATGCCCACCTCGATCATTTGCTGGGTTTGGGCGGCTTGCTTTCTACCTTTGGACGTTGGGAAGCGATGGAAGAAATCCATATCTGGGGAGGCCTGCCAGCCATAGAGCGCGTTCAGTCGCTGGTCTACGAGGTGGTGTTCCGCAAGGAGACGCCACCGCTGCCGATTTATTTCTACCGCACCATGCCGGACAAGCTGCTTTTCAAAGGACGCAAGTTTTCCGTGCGCGCGTTTCCGGTTCATCATCGTGGCCGCGAGTGTTACGGCTATATCTTTGAAGAAGATTCGCGCCGCCCGTTTTTGGCCGACCGGGCTGAGGCGCTTGGCGTACCGATAGGACCCGAAAGAAGCCGACTGGTGGCGGGACAAGCGGTGACGCTCGCCGATGGCCGGACGATCCATCCGGATCAGGTGTTGGGGCGCCTGATCAAAGGCGCTAAAGTCGTAGTGACCGGCGACGTCGCTCAAACGAATAACCTGCACGCGGCGGCGCGGGATGCCGACGCCTTGGTGATTGAGTCGACTTATCTCGACGAGCATGCCGATATCGCCGAACAGGTTGGCCATATCACCGCGCGGCAGGCGGCGGAACTTGCGCGCGACTGTAACGTCAAGTACCTGTTCCTGACGCATATTTCCCGGCGCTACCGCGAGTTCGAGGTCATACGCGAAGCGCGACGACTTTTCTCAAACACCTATGTGGCGCGCGATCTGGATCACTTTGCTGTTTTTCGTGATCGTCTTCCGCAGAAGATAAAGCGGCGCGGCGCCGCAGGCGCCAAGGACGACCCTGTCGAGACTGGAGAGTAATCGTGAATGAAACCATAACGCGGCGACTGCGCGAATACGTGAACGACGTATTTGTTCGCGAAGACGAAGTGCTGGCTTTTGTCCGGCAACAGACTGCCGAGCACGGTCTGCCGCAAATCAATCTGCAGCCGCATGAAGGCTTGATGGTCCAGCTCTTTGTGCGCATGTGCGCTGCGCGGAAAGTCGTTGAAGTTGGCGCCCTGGCTGGATACAGCGCCATTTGGATCGCGCGGGCTTTACCCGGCGACGGCCGGCTGATAACAATTGACAAGAGCGGCGAGCATTGCGCTTTGGCGCGCGCTCATATACAGCGGGCAGGTCTGGCTGACAAAGTATCGGTGCTGCAGGGAGACGGCAGGCAGATCCTGGACAAGCTGGCAGCCGACGCGCCTTTTGACGCGCTTTTTGTCGATGCCGACAAGGTCAGCTATCCGCATTACTTTAGCTGGGCTGCGGAGCACTTGCGCCGCGGCGGCATTGTCATGGCGCATAATGCCTTTTGGGGCGGTCAAATCCTGAGCCCGCAAAGCGAAGACGATTACGGGCTGGTTCGTTTCAACCAGATGCTGGCGGAGCACCCGGCATTTGAAAGCACAATCATCGAAGTCGGGGACGGCCTGGCTTTGGGAGTCAAGGTTGATTGACGCGCGGCAGCGCTAGACGGAATTGATATCAATCATCCCTTCGCCGTAGTATCTGCCCGGCTCAACGATCGCGGGCGACTTCAAGTCGCCCGTCGCCAACAAATCATAGGTGGTTGCGCCGGTGATACGCGCCGGGACAATCTCCCCGACCGGCAATTCGCCTTCAACCAGCACGTATCCGTCGATCTCCGGCGCGTCGCGGTAGCTGCGCCCCAAGCTTATGACGTCGCCCGTATTCAGGCCGTCTTCGTCTTCGCCGGCGCCATGGCCTTCCACCAAGATATCCAGTGTTTTGCCGACCAGCGCCTGGTTTTTCTTCAAACTGATACCCTGCTGCAATTCCATCAGCCGCTCGTAACGGTCCAGCTTGATCGCGTCGTCAACATGATTGGGTAATGCGGCGCTCGGTGTACCCAGTTCGTAACTATATTGGAAAGCGCCGACGCGATCAAACTCCAGATCGCGCAGCATCGTCAATAAAGCCCCGAACTCTTCTTCCGTTTCGCCGGGATAACCCACGATGAAGGTCGTGCGCACCGCCAGGTCCGGCATCAGTTCTCTCAACTTGCCAATTGTCTCGTAGACCCATTCGACCTTGGCCGGACGTCTCATGCGCTTCAGCGTTTCGCGATGGCCATGCTGCAATGGCATATCCAGGTACGGCAAGATTTGTCTGTGTTTTGCCATCGTCTCCATCAGGCGCGGCGTGACATAACCGGGATATGCGTACATGATGCGCAGCCAGGGAATCCCGGGCGCAGCCTCGGCAATCGCGTCCAAAAGCTGCGCCAATCCGTCTTTCATGCCCAGGTCATAGCCATAGTCGGTGCTGTCTTGCGCGATCAGCATCAGCTCTTTCATGCCTGTGTCTTGCAATCGCACAGCCTCTGCCACAATTGATTCCAGCGGCCGGCTGACCGCTGTGCCTTTGATCCCTGGAATGGCGCAGAAAGCGCAGGGCCGGCGGCAGCCATCCGCGATCTTCAAATAGGCGTAAGCGCCTTGTACGCTGGCGCGCAGAACGCCTTTTTCCTCCAGCCCGACCACCTTGGCATCGGTGGGCAAGTGATAAAGCGGTTCCGGGTGCTTTCGCTGGCGCAGCCGGGTGATGAGATCGAAAATATCCATCCAGCGCCGCGTGCCGATCACGCCATCCAAACCGGGCGCCTCTTGCGCCAGGATCTCACCGTAGCGTTGAGACAAGCAGCCCGCGGCGATCACCATCTGGTCCGCGCGCTTGATTGCCACCAGCTCGCGCAAGGCCGCGATCGATTCTTCTTTGGCCGCGTTGATGAAGCCGCAGGTATTGACGATCATCACCTCGGCCGATTCCGGATCGCCTGTGCCGCTCATGCCGCGCTGGCGCAATATTTGCGCGATGCTCTCGCTGTCCACCGAGTTCTTGGAACAGCCCAGGCTGAGCAAGAAATATTTGTCGCGTTTTGGTGTATCGACTGGAATCTGCACGATTTTACCCCGTCATTCAGAAGCCGTCATGATAGCCCAGGTCTGTCAGAAACGGAACGGACATCAGGCGCCTTGTTTCTTCGTTTTCAACCCCGCCTGCGTCACCCGCGGCGGCAGGATTGCCGTCTCCGTCGGCGTCAACGTGATCGTCGGCGTTTTGGTCACGGTTGGCGTATCGCTCGCTGTCGGCGTGATGCTGGGGATCAGAGTCGGCGCAGGCGTCAAAGTCAAGGTATCGGTCGGCCCAGGCGTCAAGGTCGGCGTTGGGCTGGGACCCGGCGTGTCGCTCGGCGTCAATGCGGCAATGGTCATAGCGGCGTAAGCTGTGGCCCGCGTCGTCGGGCTAACCATCGTGGGCGCCCCGGCAGGACCCAAGCTGAACGCGATATCCGTCGCCGAGAAGCGAATATCCACGCGCTGTCCGCGTCCGCCAGTGCGCGGCTGCTGCTGACCGTTCCACTCAATATCAAGTCCCTTCGCGTTGCTGGCGCTTAGGACAATCTCCGTCAAGGCGCTGTACTCAACTACGGTATCCGGCGCGGCGATGCCGGCAAATCGCTCAACCCCATCGCCGATGATACGCATCCAATTGCGCTGCGTTACCAAGATGTTGACGAGGACGCCGTTACCGCTGTACCGGGAGCGGAGCGCTGGCGTTGGCGTCGCGACCGTCGGCGCAGTCGCGGGCGCCGCTTCAAGGGTTTGGACAGGCGGGGCGGTAATCTGAGCGTCTGCTACCGCTGTGCCGTCCGCGACTGCCGCCGTGCCTTGAGGGGCTATCAGTTCCATCGTGACAAATGCGATCGTCCCAATGGCGGCGATGGAAAAGACGAACAGCGCGAATATACTCCACAGTCGTCGTCGGTGAAAGCTGCGGCTTTGTTCGATGTCGATTTCCTGCATGGGCAGCGGCGGATCGCTGTGACGGCTGCTTCTGTCGGCTTTTCTATCGCTGCGCCAGAGCCAACGACGGCGCCTGCTCTTGCCGAAGCGAGCGTCGTCGTAAAGCCGCAAGACATCGTCTTCATCCAAGCCCAGGTAGCGCGCGTAATTGCGCAGCATGCCGCGCATCTGGATTTCAGACATTTCGGTGGCGGCAAAGTCACCGGCTTCAAATGCTTCCAGAATCGACTGCCGTATCCGCAGCTTGGCGACAACCTCTGCCAGCTCGATCTCTTTCGCTTCGCGTGAACTGCGCAGGAATTGTCCAAGAGAGTAGACATCCATGCGACCTGGCGACCCTTAATCAAATAGCCCCGCTCGTTCTCTACTCGCTGGAACCAACGGGGCTAAGGATGCATTATTTGGCTGTATGGCGCGGCGGTCTTCTTGATCACGTTTCGGCTTCGACACCTTCTATTGCCGGCTCGCCCTCGGCTTGCGGCTCGCTGGCTTCTACCTCGTCGGAGGCGTCAGCGGCCTCGGCTTCTTCGTCCGTTGCCGATGTAGCGTAACTGAACCCTTCCATCATGATATCTTCGGCGGAGACTTTTTCGCCGCGTTCGCGCGCGGCCAGGAATTCGCTCAATTCGTCCTCGGGCACGATAGTGATCGTCAGCATCGGGGAAACTTCAGTACCGAGGCGCACCGGCACCTGATGCGTGCCGATCTCTCGCAGCGATTGCTGGCTGATACGTCGTCTGTTGATGTCAACGCTGGTCACGCGATCAAGTTCGTCGGCGATTTCCTGTGTCGTCACCGAGCCAAATAGCTTGCCCGTGGACGCGGCGCGGCGCCCAAAGATCAACTCTACGCCGTCGATCTGGCGTCCCAAATCATTGAGCATATTGCTGTATTGCGCTTTGCGCGCTTCGACATTCTTGCGGACATTTTCCGTTCGACGCAAAGCGGATTCGCTGGCTTGGATGGCCATCTTGCGGGGAATCAAATAGTTGCGCGCGAAGCCATCCGCAACTTTGACCACTTCGCCCGCTACCCCGTGTTTGTACAAGTCCTGCAGCAGAATAACTTTCATCGTTGCTTCCTCATATTGCTTTTTCCCAACGCGGCGCTTTCGACGATGCTATCGCCCGTCCCGCCCTTCGCTCTGACGCGCACGACGCGCCAAGAGACTTTTCCATTGACTAAAGGCAGATATTATAGCAAGGTCGACGGCGATGCCAAGTGGCAATCCGCAAGGCATCCTTTGACTGGAAAAGCGCTGGACGGAGCGATGAAAGCGAGCAATGCGCTGAGCAATCGCCAACTTGTGGAAAAAGCGCTTATCATGCTCGTCGGCTTTCTGGCCAGCGGCGTATTGGGTTTGCTGCGCATAGCGGTGCTGGCTTCACAATTTGGCACGGGCGCCGCGCACGACAGCTTTAACTCGGCGCAACAGATTCCCGAACTGGTCTTTGTTCTGGTGGCGGGCGGGGCCTTGGGTTCTTCGTTCATTCCCGTCTACGCCAGAATCCGCGAAGGCGATCCACAACAGGCTTGGCGTCTGGCCAGCGCCGTCATGACTCTGGCCGCATTGGCAGCGGCGGTGTTCGGACTGATAGTCACCGTTTTCGCGCCGCAGATTGTCAGTGGCGTTTTGTCAGCGGGTCGCCCGCCCGACGAACAGCAACTGACGGTCGAAATGATCCGTCTGATGATGTTGACCCCCTTCATTTTCAGCATCAGCGGCTTGGTGATGGGCATTTTGCAGTCACACGCCCTCTTCTGGTTGCCAGCGATCGCCATCAGCATGAACAATATCGGGATCATCATTGGCGCGCTTTTCATCGCGCCGCATTTGCCCGCCCGCCCCGATCTGGGGCAAGTCGGGGATCTCAATGTGATGGGGCTGGCTTACGGCGCTGTATTGAGCGCCGCCTTGCACTTGCTGGTTCAATTGCCCGGGCTCTTCAAACTGCGAGCGCCCCTGCGTCCGCTGTTTTCCTGGACTGTGCCCGGCGTCATTGACGTGCTGCGTCTGATGGGTCCCCGCGTGATCGGTCTGATGGTGGTGCAGGTCAATTTCGTCGTCAACATTTACCTGGCGAACCACATGGTCCACGGCAGCGTGACGGCGCTGCGCTTCGCCTTCATGATGATGTTCTTTGCCCTGGGCGTGATCGGCCAGAGCGTTGGTTCGGCAGTTTTTCCCAGTCTTGCGGCGTTATGGGCGGAGGGCAATCTCGAGGACTTCAAGGATCGCCTGTCACGGGCTATGCGCAATGTGCTATACCTGTCCTTTCCTGCGACTGTGCTCTTTATCGCGCTGGGGGAACCCATCTTCAGCATATTGGAACGCGGCGAATGGACGTCGGAAAGTACGCAAGCCGCGGCCTGGGCGCTGGGTTTCTACGCCTTGGGCATCGCCGGCTTCACACTACTGGAGGTGCTGTCGCGCGCCTTTTACGCGCTTGAAGACACGCTCACGCCCGTTGTGGTCGGCGCTGGCGCAATGGTAACGAACATCGTCCTTAATCTCATATTCATTCAGTTCATCGGCGACCCGGCCAGCCTTGCGCGCGGCGCTTTCGCCGGCTTGGCTTTGGCTAACGCATTGACGACACTGGTCGAGTCGGCTTTGCTCTGGTGGCTGATGCGACGCCGCTTCACCGCGCAGGGCGTCGCCGGCGGCATCCACGACGGCGCCGTTCTGTGTAGCGCCGGCGGCAGTCTTTTGTCTGCGTTGATAATGGGCTTCTGCCTCTGGCTATTGAGGGGCGCTGTCTCCGTTCCCGGCTGGAGCCTGGCGATCGGCGGCGGCTTGATCGGCGCGATCGTCTTTTTTGGCGTCAGCTACCTTTTCAACTTGAGCGAAACACGGGCGCTGGCGGCGCCGATCCTCCGACGACTGACTTGAGAATGCATTAAGGCGAAGGACAAATCAGCATGGCGGAAAAATTCAAAGACAAGGTGGTGGTCGTCACAGGCGCCGGGCGCGGGATCGGACGCGCGCTTGCGCTCGGCTTCGCCGAGCAAGGCGCAAAGGTAGTCTGCGCGGCGCGCACCCAGTCGCAAATCGACGATGTTGCTGCTGAGATTCGGGCAGCCGGCGCTTCCGCTTTGTCGTGTCGCTGCGATGTCGCGGCGCCCGATGATCTCCGCCGGCTCTATGATGTCACGCGCGAGACCTATGGCCGCCTGGATGTCGTCATCGCCAATGCCGGCGGCAACTTCGCGCGGCAGCCGCTCGAAGACAGCGACATCGAGGCTTGGGAGCATACGGTTCGCGTCAATTTGCTCGGCGTCTATTACACAGCCAGATTCGCGATTCCAGATCTCAAGGCGCGCGGAGGCCACATTATCGTGGTCGGTTCCGGACTGGGTCATCGCGCCGGAGACAACACTCACTCAGCTTACAGCGCGTCCAAAGCCGGCGCCTGGATGCTGGTGCGCGCCCTGGCGAAAGAACTGAGTCCCTACAGAATCTGCGTCAACGAACTGATTCCGGGCGCAGTGCAGACCGAGCTTTTCTCGAGCGCGCCGCGTCCCGCCGATTCGCCGCTCCACGCCGAGTGGATCAAGTCGCCGGAAGATGTTCTGCCGCTGGCGCTCTTCATCGCCTCGGGACCGCTGACCGGTCCTACCGGGCAGAGCTTCAGCCTGATGCGCCGCGATTCGCAGTGATCTCAGGACTTCAGAACGGCGAAGACCGCCTTCAGATACTCCGCCTCGGGGAAGCCAATCGGGTGATCCAGCGCGTGTGAGGTCGTCTCGGTGATCTCCAGGTCGTAACCAGCCGCCTCGGCGCTGCGCGTCACCAGGTTATAGAACATCTCCATCGTGATCCGGCTCGAGCAAGAGGACATCAGCAGCAGACCGTCTTCCGTCAGCAGCGCCAATCCCAATTCCACCAGCCGGCGATAGGCGAACATCGCTTTCTGTACATTGGCGCGGCTGTTGGCCAGCGCCGGCGGATCAATGACCACCAGGTTAAACCTGCGCCGCGTATCGACCAGTTCACGAAGGCCGGCGAAGGCATCCGCCACCATGGCGCCAACCCGCTTTTCATCCAGCCCGTTGAGCGCGACATTGGCTTTCAGGGCTTCCAGCGCCGGTTCGCTGCTATCCAGCGCCAGGATCGATTTGGCGCCGCCTGCCAGCCCATAAACGCTGAAGCCGCCGCTATAGGCGAAGACGTCCAGAATCCGCCGCCCATTTGCCATTTCTCGCAGCTTTTGTCGGTTGTCCCGCTGGTCGAAAAAGAATCCGGTCTTGTGGCCCTTCCGCACGTCGGCCTCGAAGCGCAAGCCGTTCTCCACGAAGGGCGCCCGGGTCAGGTCTGCCGTGCCCAGCAAGACCTGGCCATCCGCCAAGCCATGCAGCCGAAGGATATCGCCGCGCTGAGATTGCAAGGCGCGACTGAGCCGCAAGACCAGGTTCTCGAACTTGAGCGTTTTTCTCATCGCGGCAATCAGGGTCTTCATCTGTGGCAACCAGGCAACCGTGTACAGCTTCATCACCAGAGTGTCGCCATAGCGGTCGATGACCAGCGCCGGCAATCTGTCGCTCTCGCCATAGACCAGCCGGTAGCCGGTGATTCCCATGTCGATCAGGGGTTGACGCCGCGCCTGCGCTGCTTCCAGCGTCTTGACGAACCAGGCGTAATTGATGCGTTCCGGCCTCTCGTGTTGCAGGATCTTGATGCGAATCGGCGAGAAGGGATCGTAGAGGCCCACCGCCAGGAAGCGATTCTTGTCCCGGTCATAAATCACCGCCAGGTCGCCCGCGTTGCCCAGGTGGCTCTGCTTGACGATAGACTCTTCGAAAACCCAGGGGTGACCTTGACGGATGGCGCGCTCAGCGGCCGGTTTGACGCGGACGGCGATGTTCTTGTCCGCTGGCGCCGGCAATTTGCCGAGGTCAATCATATCCGGTCCTTTTGGCGCCTATCTAGCGGACTAGACCTCATCGTCGACCTGCCTGATCTTGAGTTCGGCTTTCTCCAGCAAGTCTTGACAATGCGCCGACAATCGCTGGCCCAACTCGTACAAAGCGACTGACTGTTCCAGCGACAACTCGCCAGTTTCCAGTTGCGCGACCAGGTCTTCGAGTTGCTGGAATGCCTCTTCGTAGCTGAGTTCTGAGATATCCATTATTGTTCTACCCTGACGTTGATTTGATCCCGGTGGAAGCGCACTTGCAATCGCTGATCCTCTTGCACTTGAGCCGCCGAGCGCACAATCTCGCCCGATTCGTCTCTGACCAAGGCATATCCCCGCGCCAGAATCTGCTCCGGATTGGCCGCTTCAAGCGCTTTCAGTTGGGCGGCGAGGCGCTCTTGCAGCCGCTCGAGGCTTGAGGAACTGGCGCGCTCCATCCGGCCAGCGAGAGTGACAAGCCGCTCCCCCGCCGAATGAACGGATCTTAAGGGGGTATTGGACTGCAAGGCGCGCGATATGCCCCCCAAGGCGCGCTGCGCTTCTTGGGTGGCGGCGTTCAATCCCGCGTTCAGCGTCGCGCGCGCCCGATCCAGGTCCAAAAGCAGTTCCTCTTGATTCGGCGTCGCTAATTCGGCCGCGGCGGAGGGCGTCGGCGCCCGCAGGTCGGCGACGAAATCGGCGATGGTGAAGTCGATTTCGTGCCCGATTCCGCTGATGACGGGTCTGCTGCTCGCCGCTATAGTCCGCGCGACGGTCTCATCGTTGAAGCACCACAGATCTTCGATCGAGCCGCCACCGCGCGCGACGATGATCACGTCGATATCGTCCCGCGCGTAGAGCCGCGCGAGCGCCGCGACGATGGACGCAGGGGCATCCGCGCCTTGTACGATGGTCGGACTGAGAAGGACTTCCGCCAGCGGAAAGCGCCGGCTCAGGACATTCAGAATATCTTGGTAGGCGGCGGCGTCAGGGGAGGTCACGATGCCGATTCGGCCTGGGAAGGGCGGGGGCGGGCGCTTTTTTGCCGGATCGAACAGTCCTTCAGCCTCCAGCTTCGCTTTCAGCGCTTCAAACTGTTGGTGCAAATCGCCGACCCCGCCAAGAGCCTCGATGGCATCCGCATAGAGTTGATACTCGCCGCGGGCTTCATAAACGCTGATCCGTCCCAGAACGACGATTTCATCGCCGACTTTCACGTCCAGCCGGACAAATTGCGCGGCGCTGCGGAACATGACACAGCGCAACTGCGACTTGGCGTCCTTGAGCGTGAAATACCAATGCCCGGAGGAAGCCTTGGTCAAATTGGAGACTTCGCCCCGCACGCGCACATCATCCAGGATGTCGTCGGCGTCAAACAGTTCATGGATGTAACGCGTAATCTCTTGAACCGAAAAACTCTGCATGTTTAAGCCGAAGAAAACCCGTTGTTTACTGTCGTTTTGGGATATACAATTATGTCAGATTTCGCATTGTTTTTCTACTGAGGATTGACGATGGCTTATCTCAACGCCAGTGAACGCGGGCAATTGCTGGATGAACTTAGCGGCATGAAATTCGGGCGCGCCAAATTCAAACTCTCGCGCATGGATCCTGAGGGGCGCCTCGCCTATTACCGCAATGCGCAGCAGTCCGGCGAATGGCATACCCGCTTCGTTCTGGATGGCTTGGGAACGATTGTGACGCTGGTGGAAGTCAATCACGCCAAGAACGACCAGCCGCGCAACAAACAGCGTTTCGAATTCGTCAATATCATCGTCGAGCCAACGCCCGCCAATGACACTTGATCCGAGTAAGAACGCTCAGTGTTCCTGATGCGCGTCGTGCGCGTGCAGGGGACTATGCTCGTGGTATATGCCCTGGCGATGCATGAGTTGGTGCAGCTTGTTATGCGCGGATTCCAGCGCCGCGCGGATACGCTTGTATCCCTGCGCTTCCGGACGCGGCGCCAGCGTATCAACGAAAGCCATCGCCCCTTCGATCTGTTCCAGGACGGCGATGGCATCCGCCCTTTGAAAGGGTCGCCGGCCGCCGACGCGTATCTGAACGCAACTGCTATGCGCCGCGATATCCGTCTTTCTGCCACTGTGACTACCCCGGATTCTCAAGGCGATCCAGGTTGACTCGCTAATGTGAACTTCGCAACTGCCCTCCGCGCCCAAAGCCCCGTCCACCGTCTGCTCTTCAACAGCGAGTCCCCCGCATACGACTTCGATCCGCTCCAGCGGCATGGCCGCGGATTCGGCGCGCCAGCTCACGTTGACTGTACCGCCGCCCTCGGGCAGTTCCAGCCTTGACCCGGACGACAGACCTTCCACCTGCAATTCCAGCAAGGGACCGACCGTGACGAAGGTATTGCCGGCTTTGACGCTCTCCATCCAGTTCTCGTAGGTGAACTCGCGATCGCCAAGATGCGCGTAGGTGCGCATGCCGCCCAGCAATGATTGGGCGTCCATCTTGTCCGAGCCGCCCACGACCGGTACCTGATAGCCGAGATTGAGATAGCGGTACCAGTCCAGCAACCCGTAGGGCGTGATCTGCGCGTCAAAGGGGTTGAAGCTCATCATCTCGATGGCATGCACCAATTCGAGCACGATATCGGCGGCGCGCTCGGCTTGGGGGTTGGGCGCATGCGGCAGGACGACTAATCCATGCTGCTCGATGCAGCGCCGCGCCCAATCCGCCATGCTCACTTCCAGCACGTCGCCGATCGCCGATTCCGATGGTCCGCCACTGCAGAGCGGATGAATCATCTCGCCCGAGTATCCCAGCAAGGAAATATGACCCATGACCTGCATGCGATTTTCTGTGCCTACCCGCACCAGAAACTCGCCATCGCCGCCGAAGTCGGCCGCGCCCAGCGTGCTGCGCCCGTCAAAATCGCTGACATTGCTGAACATCTCGCCCCATTGGCTGGCCAGCAGATTGACGACATTGACGCCTTCGGCAGCGCCTTCCAGCAGCGCCGTCTGCGGACTCAGGAAATGCACATGGGTATCGGCCGTGACCCAGCCGCGTTCTCGCCAATCGAGCGCTCTTTCCAGTTCGAAGACAAATTCATCGCTGTCGACGCTCACTTCGATGCTGCCGCGTATGGGCTTGATTTCGTAGCCGCGGCTTATCTCGACGAATACCTCGCCCAGGGGCGCCTCGACCTCGCAGTGACCGCCGATATAGGCGTATTGATTGCGACCGTTGGCGAACTCGCCGTAATTGTCTTCGAACCAGTTGCGGTTGACGCGGCGATGATTCCCGCGCGGCGGCAGATACTCTCCGGCGCCCCCGTGAAAATGAACGCGGACTGCCACCGGCTTTCCAGCAGCGTCCACTACCTTGACCTTGATCAAGCGCCGCGCTTCCGCCACTTCAACGAGCGCCTCTCGTTGGAACTTGCCCAGGTCATAAGCGAAGGGCTTCCCGTTCGCGCCACCCAGGTACAGCTTCGCTTTGGGATGCGCGGCGTACTCTATGATGGCGACTCGCTGGGAGGGCGTCGGCTGCACATGGGTCGCATCGCCGAACCAGGCTTCACGGTCATATTCCAGCTTCGCCCGCGCCGAGATGACGTATCCGAGGTCGATATCGACATTGTCCAGCTCGCCTATACGATTGAATTCGACGTCCGGCGGCAAGGTCAGCGCCAGCTTGCGCCGGACCTGCGCGCGCAGCGGGTGCTCGCTGACTTGCGTCGCGCTGACGCCATAGATCAGCGCGCGTTCGTCTTTTGGGAGGCAGCGGATCGCGGCGATGGCTCTTTCGGGAAAGGGATTGGGCAGCGCGTAAAGCCAGATATGCTCGGCAGAAGCATCGCGCCCGCTTCCGTGGCGCGTCTCGCCTCTTCCGTATCCGGAGCTGGGCATCCGCCCTTGGGAAAGCGACTCCGAGACTGTCGAGACGATGGTGTCCTTCTGATGCGGGACCGCTGCAAAGGGGCTTGCGCCCCAGCCGATGCGCGCGCCCTGAATCGCGAAACGCCTGCGGATCGGAAAGGCCGCTGCACCCCCATCGGCATATTCCAGTTGATACTCCGCAACCAGATCGCCCAATTCGTTGCCGGTGAGTTCGCTGGGAAACTGCGCCGCCCTTTCAACATCCGCCAAATCCGGCGTCAGCGCCTGCGGCTTGTCTTCGACGATATGGGCGAAGACAAGATAAGTCGCCTGAACCTTGTCGACCGGAATGCGAACTTCATCAGAATCGAGCAGGATGACATTCGCTTGGTCCGCCGCGCCAAATTCAAAGGGGATGCCTCGACAAGTTTGAAGACCGAATCCGTCGGGGAACTGAAGGCGCAGCGACTTGTCCAGCGCCGACCGGTCTCGATTGAAACTGCTTGCCAGGGAAAGAGTCCTAAACTGATCCGAAGCGGGGATTTCCATAGAGATCGTCTCCTGCCGGCTCGTTTGCCAGGAGTGTATCGTCAGTCCCCGTCCATCACAAGCTCAAAGTCGCCGCCGCCGACGATGCGCCCATTGACCTGAATCTCCAGCCGCTGAATGCCGGCATAATACCGTCGCGTCGATATCGGCCGGATGGCATGAGACTTGCTGAGGGACAGCGAATCGCCCGCCTTCAGCGTCCCTCGCTTGAGTTTGAAGACCTTGGGCGCCCGCTTGCCGTTGGCTTTGACGAAGCGCATCACATAATCGATCATCAACTGCTGCGTTTCATCGCCGACACTTTGCAGTTGAAAAGAAAAACTCAGATCCCCGCCGAAAATTAGCCGCTCCGGAGACAGCTTCAGTTCACGCAGCTCAACCCGCGGCTCGCCGTATCCCAGAATAGCCAGAGCCTGCGGATCTCCCTTTTTTATCAAGGACCGCAGCGCATGGTTGATCAGCCACATGCGCTCGGTTGATGCGCCGTCTTTCCAGGCGGCCATGCGCTCCAGCAGCAGTTCCGGATGATCTTTGCCGATATCGTTGAGGTGGTTGGCAACCGAACGCCGCACGTAAAGCGAACTATCGTCCTTCAAGTGTTCCAGCAGCGCCAGGGCGGGCGTCGGATCGGCGATGAATTCCCTCAACTGCGGCGCACAGGGCAAGCGCGGTCGACTGCCCTCGCTGACCAATCGGCGTACATGTTCATTGCTGTCCTGCGCCCAGGCGCGCAGTTTAGTCATCGTTTGCGCGGGATAGCGCGTGATGAAGGGTCGAATGGCCGATTCGCAGGAGCTATACCGGGTGATGATATACATCGCGTCCAGCGACTGCCGCGGATGGTCCAAGCCATACCTCTCGACGAAGGTCGGGATCGGCAGAAGGCGAAAACCGGGATCTTCGATCGGCTCGAAACTGTGCCGATCGTCGTCCAAAATCGCCAGCAAACTGTTTAGCGCGGTCGGATAATCCGCGTGCAAATACTCGCGCAGCTTGTCCGCGATCAAGCCAAAGCGAGGCTTGAGTTCCAGGCGATGCAATTCGGCGTCGACTGCGGCGAGGAATTCCTCCCGGGCAAATTGTGGATATACCGTCTCAATTCGATCGGTAATCCGCCGCACAAGCGGCAGATCAATCATTTCTTTGAGCAAGGGAAAATCGGACTTAGCCACCATACATATTCCTCATATTGGTTGAGGGATTATCCGCGTTGGGTTGAATTTATGTTTGATTCTTACCGATTTTGTCCGTTTTCGGACAAAAGAATAACTTTTTCGGACAAAACGGTCAAAGTAGATTAGCAGCTCGACAAGCCGGAGACAGCGAGCAAGGGTGGTCCTCAGCACAGTTAGGGGGAGGGACCGGGCAATCGCTTCAGAATCATTTTGTGTTGATCGCCCCCATAAATCACCCAAAAAGGCGTCTTTTTCCCTTGAAATACCCCCTTGAAATACCCTAGTTCTAGACCTAAATTCCGCAAGTGTATAGACACCGTATAAATACAGTCTGCTTTTTCGGAGGCGGACTTTTTAGAGTCCGGTGCTGAAGGGGGAATAGGCGGACGACATCCGCTGGGCGCCGAGATTCAGTGTTTATCATGGTCTGAGACTTGGCAAGCGGCTCTAGAGAATAGGAAAATGGCGGAGAAGTTGCCGAAGACGCGCATAATTTCAATTTGAAACGATTGCCCTGGGGGAGGGACTGGGGCTGGGGCTGAAAGGTCCCCAACCGCCTGTCCACTTTCAAGTTCTAATGGCAGTCCAAAAGCCACCCCCGCTATTCCTGCCCAGGATTCGCGCTCTGCCAGAAAGCCACGCGATTGCCGGTCGGATCCTTGAAAATACCCAGGGCGCCGAAGCCCGGTATATCCTGCCGCGGCAGAACAACCTCGCCGCCCAACTCAGCGGCGCGCGCGATATCAGCATCCAGGTCGTCGCTGTGGAAGTACAAAATGACATCCCCGGGTTTGATGTCATCGCTGAGGGGCGAAAGCGCGGCGCCCATGTTGTTGCCGAGGTCGAACATCACGTATGTGAAGTCGTCGCCCATGGGCACCTCAGTCGCTTGCCAGCCCAGCAGGGAACCGTAAAATGCCTTCTGTGCATCATTATCCGCCGATGGAATCTCGATGTGTACGATGGAACGCATAAGTCGTTCTCCTTTACAGTGTAGAAACTTTGTTCGTTACCCAAGAGTTTAGATTGTTTGTTCTGGTTCTGTCAAGCCCCATATTCTGCCGTTGATAGTTTCATTGATTCCTGGCGCGCGGATTCGGCGCATGATCTGTCATCTACGCAAATCTAACGCACCATTTTGAGCCTCCCCGCGTATACTATATGGGCTGTCCCAAGACAGAGGTAAATGCAAGTAAGTAATGAGAATGCGAGAATGCCTTTATTCAACCCCACCCCCCGGCCCCCTCCCCATTGCAATGGAGAGGGGGAGCGCATTTGGCGGGATTGGGATTAGATCCAGAACTTTCGCTACAAATGAGGTTTTTTTCGCTTTACTTTATTGACATTACTGAGGTCTTCAGACGATCGACGGTCGACATACAACGTGAGGTGAAATCGATGCGCGTGATTGTGCATACCGGCAAGGGCGGGGTAGGCAAAACCAGTATCTCAGCGGCGACTGCCTTGCGCTGCGCGGAAATGGGCTTGAAAACGATAGTAGTCAGCACCGATACAGCGCACAGCCTCGGCGACGCGCTTGACCGGCAGGTCGGTCCCGAACCGACCGAAATCGCGCCGAAGCTCTGGGCGCAGGAACTCGATACGCGCTATTCGATGCAGAAGTACTGGGGCAAGATCCAGGAATACCTGGGCGCCTTTTTCAATCGTGAAGGCATCGCCAAAGTCAAGTCCTCCGAGGTGACAATCATCCCCGGTTTGGAAGAAGGCGCGCAATTGCTCTGGATCAGCGAATATTTTCAGGCGGGCGAATACGATGTCTTGATCGTCGATGCCGCGCCTACTGCGGAAACGATCCGCCTGCTCAGCTTGCCCGATGTGACGCGCTGGTGGGTCGAGCGGCTGATGCGTATCGCCCGTGGACTGGACAGCGTCATTCGACCGGTGCAAAAGCTGCTGACCCGCGCTAAGAAAAATGAGACCGGCATTGATATCGCCGAAAACGCCTGGGACCAGGTCCAACTGCTCTTTGATACGCTGGACGGCGTGCGCGAATTGTTGACCGACCCCGAGCATTCCAGCATTCGGCTTGTCGTCAACCCGGAGCGCATGGTTATCCGAGAGACGCAGCGTACTTACACCTATCTCAATCTCTACGACTACGCGACTGACGCTATCTTGGTCAACCGCGTTTTCCCGGACGAGATCAAAGATCCCTTTTTCGATGTCTGGAAGCAGCGGCAAGCCCAAAATATCGCGTTCGTCGGCGAGGCATTTGGCAGCCTGCCCGTATTAAAAGCGCCCCTGTTTGGCGAAGAGATGGGCGGCTTGGATATGTTGCGGCGGCTGGCGGATGAGTTGTATGGCGATCGTAATCCGGCCGAGCGCATGTTCGACGGCGTCGTGCATAAGCTGGTGCAACTCGATAGCGACTCCACCTGGATGCTGCGCGTGCCGGTGGGCTTTGCCAGCAAGGAACAGCTTGAACTCTATCGCGCGCGGGACGAACTCACGCTGAGCGTCGGTCCTTACCGGCGCAATATCGTGCTGCCCGACGAATTGCAGGATCTGGAAATCACCAGCGCCAAGTTCGAAAACCGCACTCTCAATATTCGCTTTGAGGAGCAAGCGTCTTGAAGCGCGTCCTCTTAGTCCCCCCATAGCAACTGAGGACATGACAGGTTTCAGCAGGCGTGGAATCGTGAAAAGTTCTGTACATTTTGTGGAGATTTTGGGCGACTCACTGAGTCGCCCCTACATTTTTTTGCGCTCTGGCGGGCGACCTGATAGGTCGTCCCACTATTTTTCAAACATAAACCTGTAGGGGTCAGCCAGTGGCTGAGCCGTTGCCCAAATTCCAAACTTGTCCGCTCGTCAGCCGTTGCTATGGGGGAGGGGGCGGGGAGTGGGGTTGAAAAGCTGTCGTGACAGGTCAGTCGTCCAACTCGACTCTGATCTTGCCGCCTTCGCTGCTGGCGGCGTCTTCGTCGTCATCGTCGTCGGACAAATTGGCGGCCGCAGCCCGCTCTTGATCCGCCTCCTGGCGTCCATCGGGGTCTTCCATTTCGCTGGCTTTCTTGATCTCGTCGATCGCCGCGTCGATCAGCACGCGGAAGCCGTTGGCGAATTCGTTGCCGGCGGCCTGCGTGTGTTCTCGGAAACCGGGCGGCAACAAGGATTCCATCGCTTTGCCAAATTCTTCCAGGCCGCGCCGTTGATGAAATATGAATTGTTCGAGCGGCGTCTTGGCGTCCTCGCCTTCTACCGGGTCTTCCGGCACGGGATTCATGTCTTCGCTCATCACGTCGCTCCTCAACAGGGAATTCATCATTACTATACAATACGCAAGTCCCCGACGGTAGTTGCGAAGGTCATAGTCAATAATATTATGACATGCTGAACTGGCTCTAGCTATCCGTTTGATTCAAGGATTCGATCAATTCCAAATCCTTTTGGATATTGCGCGAGCGCCAGAAGTAACTGAGGATCAAAAGAGCCAAAATGCCGAAGCTCGCTGTCAGCGCCAGGGCTAGATAACCGGAATTGTCCGGCGTGACAAAGAAGCCCAAAACGGTCCTGTTGTAGGCGTCGGCGAGCTTCGGCAGGCTCTCTGTCTCGCCTTCGCCAATCGCAATATAACTGTCATTGCCAAAAACCATGCCCATGGCCACTGCGCCTTCGCCGACCACCCGCGTCCACTCCCCGCTCGGCAGCGAAAGGGCGGCCGTTTCGACCTGGTTGGCGGCATTATTCGACGCCAGCAAGCTCAATGCCAGGTCAATCTCGGTCGCCGCATCTGCCCTCGCGTCGCCGGTTTGCGCGATCGCCAACATCAGAATCCGCGCCTCTGGATCGCTTTCGACAAAGCTGATGACCACAGTTTGCGATCCCGCGCGCCGCGCCATGACCGATGCGCTCGCAACCGCCTCGGGCTCGTAAAGCAATACGTTCCAGGTGCCATCCGCCAGGTTCACCTTGTCCTGATAGATCGGCTCTTCGAGATCGAGGCCAAAGGCTCGTCGCAGGTCGGAGGCCGCTGCAGCGACCGGATCGCCAATTTCAACCAGCGCGGTGCGAATGGTCGCATGGTCTTCCGCAGAGTGAAACTGGGCAAAGTTGTCGCCGCTCTGGTTTTCCCAGCCTTCCAGGAGCGGCGCGTTGAAAGCCGATGACTGGATATAGGGCATGGTGTCTTGACCGTCCTGGGCGAGGACGACGCTGGCGAATATGAGTATTGGTATTAGAAGGCTTGTCCGGTACTGGCGCAATACAGTTCCATTTGTCCTTTTCAATGCAGTTATCCAACGGCTCCTGGCAAGAACGCGGGCGACCTGATAGGTCGCCCCTACAAAGCCCGTGTGTATGCTGTGTTTTGAGCCGTCAAATGGTGTTATTTTCTTGCTGTCGGACGGGCATTTGCGTCCATTTTCTTCGCCACAAGTTGAGTGGCGGGCAAGCCTTAGAGAGACAAACGTCAAAAATGATCGCATCATGTTCTACTCGCTCAGAATCTGCATCTTGAGCCGATTGACCGCTTCCAGCCGACGCTCGATGCGAATGCGGTGCCAGATCAAGGTAACCGGCATCAACGTCAGCCATAGCAGCAGGCTGGGAATCAGCGCCATCACGACGCCGCTGGTGGCTTCGAAGCTGCCCTGCGCGTTCTGGGGGCTGGCGCCGACGATCACTGGATGGATCGTTTCCGGCACGATACGGATGATGAACAATGTCACCAAGACGCTTGTGAAGGCGAAGATCCCGTATACCGACATGAAACTCCGCTTGCGGGCTTCGTCTTCAATGCCGGCGCGCAGCATCAGATAGGCCGCGTAGGTCAGCGCCATGATGGCGGCCGAGGTCAGGCGCGGGTCCCAGGTCCACCAGGTATTCCAGATCGGCCGCGCCCAGATAGCGCCCGTCGCCAGATTGATCAGCGCGAAAGCCAAGCCCACTTCCACGCCGGCCAGCGCGATCCGGTCCCATCCCTCGCTCTTGCGCCACAGGTACAGGATGCCTCCGACTACCGTCAAGCCAAAGGCAGTGAAGGCGCCAAAAAACGAGGGCATGTGAATGTAAAAGATGCGCTGTATCTCTCCCTGTTGGATATCCGTGCCGGCGACCAGGAGACCGAGAACCAGGGTAATGCAGAATCCGACAAGGGTGACAATCGTCAGCAACTTCAGCAGAGCCGGCATGGGCGTCGCTTCGGCAGTCTGGCGCAAAGACAGAACCTTCATTTTCGCTGTCATTCCCGGCATCTCCATTGGATCAATCTGGCTTCATTGTAACATACGGCGCAATGTGAAAATACCATCTAAACCTGCGTACACAGGGCAATCGCTTCTAAATTTTTTTAAGCACCGAGGGCACCGAGTTTAAGTTTTATTACAAGGCAAAACTCCTCTGAATTCGCGTACCTAAAGGGGATAGAGCCTTGTCACTCAAGACCGTATGTAGAAATAAGGGCGCGATTTTCATTTTGAATGGCTTTTCTCGGCGTCCTCAGTAAGCGGAAGTAAGTCATGCAAAAATAAGCCGTGTGTAGGGGCGACATATCATGTCGCCCGTCGATGCGATGGCGCGGTTTCGGGCGACCAGATTGGTCGCCCCTACGGGATTCGATTATTTTGTAGTTTTCTA
>DAOULD010000135.1:0-15732 GCA_034420635.1 Anaerolineae bacterium
ACCTATTTCTACATGGCGCTGATCGCCAACCCGTCCATCAACTTCTACAACGCCACCACCGGCTGGCAAGGCGTCGATCCCTGCTGCACCTACCAGCTCTACGAACCGCGCGGGACGGCGGTTTCCGAAGATTACACCGCCGTTGGCTTTGACGCCTCCGACATGGAGCGCTACATCAACGCTTATGGCTCCAATGTCTACGACAAGCCGACTTCGGTCACCTATCTGCGCATTCCCGGTACGCTGGAATACATCCAGGAGACGCTGGATATCCGCCTCTCCGAGGCGATGACGGGTCAATCCAGCGCGCAAGAAGCGCTGGATAACACAGCCGAAGACTGGGAAGAGATCACCGACGACCTTGATGTCGACAGCCAGTTGGAGATCTATCAGCAGGCTATTGGTTATATGGGCGGCATGTAATTCCGCTTTGACCACAACCTGCGGGACAATTGTAGGGGCGACCTATCAGGTCGCCCGCCTCTCGCATGAATGCCAAAGGGCGACGCATGCGTCGCCCGCCTGCGCAAATCGTAAGCCCTGTACGGGCGATCCGCTGGGTCGCCCCAGAGCAAGGCGACAAACATGACTACCAAAACTAGACGCTCCGACGGCACTCTCAAGAACAATCGAGCAAAATATCTCTTCCTCATGCCCGGCGTCATCTGGATCCTCGCCTTCACTCTGTTTCCACTGGTGTATTCATTTGGCTTGAGCCTGACCAATTATCGTCTGGGCCGAAACCCCAAATACATCGCTTTCGAGAACTACGCCGAGATCTTGGGCATCGGCGACGAGAAGATCGACAAGAAAGCGGTCAGCACCGCCAGCTTCAGCGCCTTCCTCTTCATCGGCAGCACCGCGGCGACCCTGATTTTTGGCACCTTCGTCGCCTGGGTTTTCAATCATAATCTGCCTTTTTTGCGACAAATGCGAGCAATTGTTACGATGCCGCTATTCGCCGCGCCTATCGCCCTGGGTTGGCTGGGCGTGGTGATATTCAACGAGCAGTCTGGACCCATTAACAACGTGCTTGAGGGACTCGGCCTGGGGCGTGTCAACTGGTTCATCGAACCGATGCCGGCCCGTTTCGCGGTCATGTTCACCGATGTCTGGCAGTGGACGCCCTTCGTCTTCATCGTCGTGCTCGCGGCCATGCAATCGGTGCCGGACGACCTCTACGAATCGGCGCAGTTGGATACCAAATCGAACTGGAACCTCTTCCGCTGGATCACCTTCCCCATGATCGCGCCGGCTTTGGGCACGGTGATGCTGCTGCGCATGGTCGAATCGCTGAAGATTATCGATATCCCCTATAGTTTGACGCGCGGCGGTCCCGGTTCGGTTACGCAGACCTATGTCTATTATGCCTACGAGAAGGGACTGGTCGGGAGCTTCCAACTGGGCGAGGCGGCGGCGCTGGCTTATTTGCTGGTGATCGTATCCATCGTTGTATCATCCATTTATTTCTATCGTGTGCGCGAGCGCTTTGAATAGCTCGGGAGAATAGCGATGGCAGCAAAAACAGACTCACTCCCGCTGATGGAACCGCGCAGCGCCTTCACGCGCGCATCGCTCAGCGACCGGCTCATCATCGCCCTGGCGATCATATGCACCTTTATCGCATTCTCGCCCTTCGGATACGCCGTCTTGACCTCTTTGAAATCGGAATGGAAAGACGGCTCCATCATCCCCTTTTTGCAATTCGAGCCGAATCTCTTGAACTGGCAACAAGAGTTCGGTTCGGGCGGCGCCGAGACGATCAAAGCCTTGCGCAATAGCACTTTGATTTCGCTGGGCGCGACAGCGGTGGCGACCACGCTCGGCACGCTGGCCGGATATGGTTTGGCGCGCTTCAAGTATGGCATCGGCAACCGCAATCTGGTGTCCTGGTTTCTCTCGCAGCGTTTCTTGCCGCCGGTCGCGACCTTGATACCCTTCGTATTGATGTTCCGCGACTTGAAGCTGCTTGATACGCTGCCGGGCATGGTCATCGTCAATGCCACGTTCACCTTGCCTTTCGCGGTCTTGATCATGCGCGACTACTTCGCTGATCTGCCCCCCGAATTGCGCGAGGCGGCGCTGGTGGACGGCGCCAGCGAGTTCACGACCTTCTGGCGTATCGCCCTGCCGCTGGCGCGGCCGGCGCTGGTGGCGTCAACCTTGATCTGCTTCGCCTTCGCCTGGAACGAATTCCTCTTCGCCAGCGTGCTGGCCAACCGGGACTGGAAGCCCTATCCCATGCTGGTGGCCGGCTCGGACACGGTACGCGGCATTGACTTCGGCTTTGTGACGACGCGCATGCTGATCGCGGTCACGGTGCCGGTGATCTTGTCGCTGATGGTGCAGCGCTTCATCGTACGCGGGCTGACGTTTGGGGCGGTGAAGGGCTAGGATTCACCACAGAGGCTCAGAAGTAAGCGCAAGTAAGTCATGCAAAAAATAAGCCGCGTGTAGGGGCGACATATCATGTCGCCCGTCGATGCGATGGCGCGGTTTCGGGCGACCTGATAGGTCGCCCTTACCCGGTGAAATCTCAGTTCAATGTGGGACGCTAAACCAGCGAGCCAGCGGCGAAGGCCAGGGACGCGGCTTCCTCGCTGACGCTGACGGCTTCCCGCCCATCCAGTTCGGCGGCGATATTGGCGCTGACCCAGAGGTTTTCCAGCGCCAACGTGTTCTTGATGCGCATGACGCGGGCGTCGCGGCTCTGGGAGGGATCGCTGCGGAAGGCGTCAAAGAGCGCCGCTTTGATCGTCTCTTCGTCGCTTTCGAAGACCAGCGGCATGCGGCAGCGCAGCAGGAAACCGCTGGTGAACATATTCTTGGTGGTGATAGGAAAGTCGATTTTGTCGAAGAGCTTGCGCGACATGAAATCGGCCAGCCCATAGGTGGTGGCGTTGCCGTGGGATTCCGGCGTCAAGTCGAGGATGGCGATGCGCTTGATGCGCGGCGATTCGGGCTCGGGCTCGCCTTCGACCATCCAGCGGCCGATGATATTGGTATCCATGCCAGCGCCGCTAATGTTCTTGCCCATCTCGTCGATGATGAGCACGTCAATGTCGTCCACCGGCAGGCTCGGCATCAGTTCGCGCGAGCGCCGCAGCAGGCGCTGGTCGCCTTCGACGACAGTATCGGCAGTGAAGCCTTCGAGCTGCGCGACCGTGTGGTACCCGTCCTCGACCACGCCGAAGCCGGCGACGAAATTGCTATTGGCGATCAGGTGCTTGGCGACAACCGGCATGTAATCGCGCAAGCCTACCGTGCCTTGCTGGTGGATGGTGCGGGCGCCGGTTTCCTTGCCCAGTCCGATGGCCAGCATTTTCAGCAAGCCGCTCTCGTGCGGTCCGCGGAAATCGGTATGTACTTTGATCCGGTTGCTGATGATTAAGCCGTCGGCTTCGGCCGCATTCTTGTCCAGGAAAGCGGGCATGCCGACGCTTGTGACGCCCGTATTGACAACTTCCATCGTGGCCTGAATGGGACAGCCCATGGTCGCTTCGCTGATGCCCAAGCCATCGAGCACTTCGATTTGTCCAGCCGGGGTGCCGCCGCCGTGGCTGCCCATGGCCGGCACGATAAAGGGTTGACCGCCCGAGTCTTTGACCAGCGCGACCAATTTGCGGGCGATGACGTCAATGCTGGCGATGCCGCGGCTGCCGAATCCCAGCGCGATGCGCTTGCCCCGGACCGCCTCGGCCAGCCCCAGTCGCCCCCACTCGGCGTCCAGCCTTTGGTCAATACCCAGGGGGCCGCCTTTGAGCAACTCTTGCTTGACCGGATAGAGGGTTGGGATGCTCACGTTTTCCATTGTCTGGCTCGTTTCACTTGGATTGTCCTTCTTCCAGTATTGTAGCGACTCGCCCTGGGTTAGGCAAAGGGCGGATGCTTTTGAGAGTGGTGAACATCAGAGATATGTGACCTTGCCGGCGCCTGAACAGATTTCTTAACCACCGGGGACACCGAGTTCACCGAGAGTTCTTTAGGAGAATTGCGCTGAAGCTGCATGTTCCTTGTCGTCTAGGTTTTCGACAATCGAACTTGTTAGGGGAAGTTGAATTTGCCCGGCTGTGGCCCGGGCGATTCAAGACCGCGCTCGATCGCGGCGGAAAAGCCCGATGCTTCCAAACGCTGGCTGGCGATTTCTATGTATTCCGCGGAAATGTCGATCCCGATGAATTCCCGGCCCTGCAAAAGCGCCATTTTGCCGGTCGTCCCGGAACCGCACATGGGGTCAAGCACCAGATCGCCCGGGTCGCTCCAGGACAAGATATGATCGAGCGCCAGTTTTTCGGGGAAGACCGCCGGATGTTGAAAGGCGATCTTGTCGTTGGTGGTGCCACCTAAACCGACTGCATATGACCATATGTTTGTACGGGTCTTCTCTTTCTTGAGTTCTCCGAGCTTCTTTTTGTTGATGCCATCGGGCAACTTATTGTGAGTCAGCATCTCGAATCCGTGCCGCTGTGTAGGGACTTTGAGCGGATTGAATGTGGCGGGCTTGCCCTTGGATAGCACGAACATCATTTCGTAGGCGTTGGTATAGGCGTTGCTGCGGGTGAAAGGCGTATTCTTCTTCTGGTAAATCATGACATCATGAGCGGTAAATCCGATACTCTGGAAGGTGAGGGCTTGCCGAAATGAGGTCAAGCTGCGCCCGCCGTTGATGCGATCCCCAACTACCCAAACCAGCACGCCGCCCTCAGCCGTGACGCGAAACAGTTCATTTGCGATTTCCTCAAAGGGAAAATCATATCCCTTGTAATCGCGCAAGCCGTCATACGGCGGCGAGGTGACCGTCAGATTAATGATGCCATCGGGCCAATTCCGCATCACCTCGGCACAGTTGCCGACGATGAGCCTGGCAGCGCGGTCCTTTTGGGCTCTATTTTGTCTCGCGTTCATGCTTCACGTCGCTTTCCGCTATGTCCTTCGCCATCGTTTATAGCAAATACTTCCGGCTCTGTCATGCGAGCGCGCTTGTTCTTGCGCCGTCGTAGATGCCCACAAAGCGCAACCATCACGATCAAGTTAACCCCTTGCGTCAAAGTTATGCCGCCGATCAGCCCGTACAAACCAGACTGACAAGCTCTGTCTTCCGCGCAGGATTGACCCAGGATCTGGGCGACGAGCAGCGCCAGCGCAATGCCAACCAAGATGCCGCAAATGCTAAGACCCAGTATAGCTATGCTTCGAATCATGATCGCTCTAACATCATGGCGAGTTTGCTTGTTCATCAAGTTCTCCTGGCGCAGAATCGACTGTCTCGGGACGAGCCCCAAGACGGTTATGATAGCACAAATGTTCGCAAGTGTCAAATGCCTTGCCTTCGCCACAAGGCAAAGCTCCTCTAAACCTAATTCAAAAAGTTTCGAGCATAGCTTTTCACCTGTCACCAAATCTGATTTGACAAATAAGCCTATATTTTCAAATAGAATCTTTTCTCAGTAAGCGCAAGTAAGTCATGCAAAAATAAGCCGCGTGTAGGGGCGACATATCATGTCGCCCGTCGACGCGATGGCGCGGTTTCGGGCGACCAGGTTGGTCGCCCCTACGGGATTCGATTATTTTGTAGTTTTCTATATTTCATCAAATTATTTGCACGACTTACTTGCATTTACTTCTGTGCTCTCAGTAGAACCGAGTAAGTCATGCAACGAAATGAGGAGCCTGTAGGGGCGTTTCGCTGAGCCGCCCGTCGTCATATTATCTTGCCCGATGATGTCGCTCATGTGTTGATTTTCGGGCGTTTCAGCGAAACGCCCCTACAGTTTTCGATTATTTTGTGGCTGTTTATACTTCATCAACTTTTTCGCACGACTTACTTGCATTTACTTCTGTGCCTCTGTGGTTAACTTCCAGTTTGATTTTATATCCTTCTAGTAACAACTTTTTGAAGCGATTGACCTGCTTCGGCGGAGCGAGCCTCGTTGTCTACAGCATGTCGCCGTGCTACAATCCCGCCCAATTGCTGATGGCTGGGAGGAATAATGGCCGAGAAAGTGATTTTGCTTGACGGCGGCATGGGCCAAGAGATTGTCAATCGCGGCGGCAAAGGCGGATACGGCGAGTGGGCCACCGCCGCGCTGCACGAAGATCCCGATTTGGTACGCCAAATCCACGCCGACTATATCCAGGCCGGCGCTGACGTCATCACCACCAATACTTATGGCGCGACGCGCGCGCGGCTGCGGCACGTCGGCATAGAAGATCGGCTGGGTGAATTGCTGAGAGCCGCCGGTCAGTTAGCCTCCGAAGCGCGCGACCATTCCGCCAGGGGCGATGTGCGAATCGCGACAAGTGTGCCGCCGCTGGAAACGAGTTATGCCAGCGAATTCACACTCAGTTTCGCGCAGACAGCGGGGGAGTTCGCTGAACTCATGGACCTGCTCGATCCCTATGTCGATATCTTCCTGGGCGAGACCTTGTCGACGATTTTCGAAGCAAAGGCTTTTCTCGAGGCGGCTTCCGGGCGCGGCAAGTCGATCTGGCTGGGGCTGACCCTGCAGGATCACGGCTCGACCCATCTACGAGGCGGCGCGCAACTGTCCGAAGCGATCAGCAACATCAGCAAACAAGCGCCCGACGCGCTGCTGATCAATTGCTGCACGCCAGACAGCATCGCCAGCGCATTGCCGGATCTGCGAGCCGGCGGCATCCCCTTCGGCGCTTATGCCAACGGCTTCGTCGAGATTCCCGATGCCTGGGAGGAGCATGGGGGCGTCGCTCAATTGGCGACGCGGACTGACCTGACGCCGGAGGTCTACGCCGGGGAAGCGCGGAAATGGATTGCTGGCGGCGCGTCGATCGTCGGCGGCTGCTGTGAGGTGGGTCCGGCGCATATCGCGCGTCTGCGTCAACTGATTGATAGCAGGGATTGAACGTGTGCATCCACTAGGAACAGTACAATAAGAATGAGCCAAACCTTGAACAGGAGCATATCATGAGTTTCAGCATGTACCAAAACACCGTTACCGATTACATGGGGAAGCGAATGACGTATCAGGTTGCAATTCATCTGCTCGCCGCCGTGGAACCCGAAATTTGCAATATGAGAGAATCCGAACAGATTGAACTTGTGAACCATGAATATGCGCCAGATCGTAAAATGAGCTATCGCATTCAGTCTGGTGATCGCATTCCATACGGCTACATTGATATTCCTGGTACTCCGCGCTCGGAAGCAAGAGAAAAACTCGATAATATGATTGACGCACTACCGCAACCGGACCATCTCTTTGCTGTTGGTGGCGGCGGTGGCGGGCCCGTAGAACTAGTTGACCCAGAGGTGCTCGTCAGATTTGTAGCTATTGTGAAAGACGTTGCCGAGCGATACATGGAACCGGTTTTGGTTGCGCTGGTGATTCAGCAAATCTCACAATATATGGAAGATCGTCGTGATTCGAAACACTCAGAACAGGAATCAGAAATACAAGCATTAACAGACCATGTCAAGGAGCTAGAGTCCAAGCTCGCAAAGAATGAAAGTCACAGCCAAAAAGAGGATCAAGAGGTCAGGGATCATCAGAACTTGCTAGCCTGCGCCACAGTTCCGACGGAAAACAATGCGGGACTAGAGTCATGACAATACGTACAGCAGTCATCACCGGCGCCGGGGGCGGCATGGGGCGGGCGATAGCGCTTAAATTCGCCCAATCCGGCATCCAACCGCTCCTGGTTGGCAGAACGGAAGCCAAGCTGCGCTCGGTCGCCGAGGAAGCAGCAGCATGCGGCATCAGCGCCGGCGTTCATATCCTGGATGTCACCGACGACGAGGCCATAGCCGCTTTTGGCGCTGAACTAGCCGATACCACCGTCGATGTGCTGGTCAACTGCGCCGGCGCTTGGCTGATCGAAACTCTGCAAGATACCAGCAATGAACAGCTCGACCAGATCTTGCGGACCAATTTGCGCGCCCCCTATATTCTGTCGCGCGCGCTCTTGCCCAATTTACGGCGCAGCGACAATGCCAGCATCATCAATATCGGCTCGCTTGTGACCGCCCTGTCCGTGCCGGCGGTGAGCGCCTACACCGCGGCCAAAGTCGGGCTGAAAGGCTTGACGGGTTCGCTGGCTGCTGAACTGCGGTCCCAGATGATCCGCGTCGTGATGATCTCGCCGGGACCGGCGGATACGCCCATGCGCGACGCCGCCTCGCCGGGCATCGACAAGTCGATTCTGGTCGCGCCTGATACCATCGCCGAGATGGTTCACGCAGTTGTGACGTTGCCGCGGGGCATCACAACCAGTGACTTTGTCCTGTACTCGATGCTCTGGGAATAGACATCAGAGCTTGAGGCGCGGGTCGAGGATGTCGCGCAAGCCGTCGCCGAGCAGATTAATCGACAGCACCGTGACCATGATCGCCATGCCGGGAAAAGTGGTCACCCAGGCGGCGACGCGAATGAACTCTCGTCCTTCATTGAGCATCAATCCCCATTCCGGATCAGGCGGCTGCTGGCCCAATCCCAGAAAGCTCAGCGCGGCGCCCGTGATAATCGCGCTGGCCACGCCGTTGGTAGCTACCACCGTGAGCGGCGCCGCCACGTTGGGCAGAATATGCCGCATCATGATGCGCCACGAGCTGCCGCCCAGCGCCTGCGCCGCCACGATAAAGTCGAATTGCTTAACCGAGAGCGTGCTGCCGCGCACGACGCGGGTATAGACCGGCACCGAGGACAAGCCGACCGCGACCATGACATTGTGCAAGTTGCGGCCTAATACGGCGACGATCACGAGGGACAGCAATATGCCTGGGAACGCCATCATCACATCGATGAAGCGCATGATGATGGTATCCGCATAGCCGCCAAGATAGCCGGCGAGCAAGCCGAGCAGCGCGCCGAGGGTCGCGCCGATGGCGACCGAGATGATGCCAACTTGCAGCGACACCTGGCCACCGTAGAGGATTCGCGACCAGATGTCGCGGCCCAGGTTATCCGTGCCCAAGAGAAATTCGGCATCCGCCGGCTGCAGGCGATTACGGCGGAATTGCTCGGTCGGACTATAGGGGCTGATGTGCGGCGCCAACGCCACCAAGAGCGTCACCACGACCAGGATCGTCGCTCCCGCGACCACATTGCGCGAACGCACGACCCGCCTGAAAAATCGAGACCACTTCGACGACTGAGCGTCACCCAGTTCGGCCGGCGTCGCATCCACATTAGTCATAGCGAATCCGCGGATCGATAAAGGCGTAAATCACGTCCACCGCGATATTGACCAGGACATACATCATCGCGATGAATAGCGTCATCCCTTGCACCACAGTGAAGTCCTTTTGCACCACGGCTTCGACATATTTCTGGCCGATGCCCAACCGGGCGAAAATCGTCTCGGTTATCACGGCGCCGCTCAGTGTGTAGCCGAGGATCAATCCGAGTATCGTTACCACCGGGATTAGCGCGTTGCGCAGCACATGGCGGATAACGACGATGCGTTCGGTGATGCCCTTGGAGCGCGCGGTCAAGACGAAATCCTGGTTCAGCATCTCGAGCATGCTCGAGCGCACCATGCGCGCCAGTGAACCGGCCGAGACCAGCGCCAGCGCTGTCGCCGGCAGTATCAGTCTTTCGACTCCGCCCTGGCCAATGGCGGGCAATACACGCAGGCGCACGGCGAAAAACAGAATCAGCAAAAGCGATGACCAGTAGACCGGCATGGAAATGCCCACCAAAGCAAAGGCCATCGCCAGCGTATCAATGATGGTGTTGTGATAAAGCGCGGCGATGATGCCGACGGATATGCCAATCACAGAGGCGATGAACAGCGCCGCAAACGACAGCTCAATGGTCCAGGGCAGTCGATTCACGATTTGCGCCATCACCGGCACATTGGTCTGTAGCGAACGTCCCAAATCGCCTCGCAGGGCATTGCCCATGTAAGTCAGATACTGGACGTGCAGCGGGCGATTCAAGCCCATGTCTTCGCGCACTTTTTCGCGTTGTTCGGGCGTGCTCTGCTTGTCGCCGATGAATACGAGCACGGGATCGCCCGGGGACAGATGCAGCATGAGAAATACGACGACCGTGATCAGGAAGACCGTCGGGATCGTTTGCAGCAAGCGGTTGGCCAGGTACTTGCTCATGAGCGAGGAAACTTTGCGGCTGTGCGTGAAATAACAAGACTCTCATTGTGAGGTAGGGACAGGCTTCCTGCCCCTACCTGTCTTCATCTGACGGCGTCTGCGATGAGACTAGCCGTCCATGGTTGCCGAATAGAAGTCCGGCACGAAACCGCCACCCAGAATCGTCACATTCTGGACCGCAGGGATAGCGGCATAGGTGACCACCGGATCGTTCAGGTACATCATGACCACTTCGTCGGCCAAGATCTGCTGGATTTCGGCATAAGCCGCAATGCGCGCCGCCTGATCGCTGATGCCGACGGCCGCGTCAATCATGTTATCCATCGTCTCGCTGATGTAGTTGTTGCGGTTGGAGCCGCCACCGGCGTTGGACGAATGGAAGAGGGTGCGGAAGACGCCATCGGGATCGGTCTGCGTATCCCACCATTGCTGGGTATTATGCTCGCCAGCGACGACGTTGGTGATATAGGCCGAGAAATCCGAGATGTTGAGCTCGAAATCAATGCCGACGTTGCCCAGGTCTTCCCGCAGGAATTGCGCGGTCGCATTGCCCAGGGGACGATCGGCGCCGAAGTGCCGCACGACCAAGGGAACGCCATCGCGCTCGCGGATGCCGGTTTCGTCATTCATGACCCAGCCCGCTTCATCCAGCAATGCGCCGGCCGCTTCCGGATCATAAGGATTGACATGGCAGAAGACATCCGTCCAGCCGACCATTGAAGCCGTCAGCGCGCTGCAAGGTTTGTATCCCAGCCCGTCATAGACGATGTCCTGCATGATCTCGAGATCAACCGACATGGCGATCGCCTTGCGCACGGCCAGTTCGTCCGTTGGCGATCTCTGGTGGATGAACATCAAGGAATAGCCATGCCCGGCTTGGTCGAAGATGCTGACGGCGAAACTCGGATCTTCCTGCAGGCGCGCGACATCGAGACCGGGCAGATTGTCGATCATATCGACTTCGCCACTTTCCAGCGCCGCCAACCGCGTGCCGGGATCGGTCAGAATCTTGAAGATCAGCCGGTCTAGCGCCGTCGGTCCGGTGATGCCGAATACGGCTTCATCACCCCAGTTGTAATCGGGGTTCTTCACCAATACAACTTCTGTATCGGGCGTGTAGGACTCGAACATGAAGGGACCAGCGCCGACAATGCCGGAAAAGCCCCAATCCGCGCCCAGAGCTTCTACAGCCGTGGGAGAGACCGGACCGAGCTGCGGATGGGAAAGACCATCCAGGAACGCGGCGTTGGGGGCGCGGAACCGCACCGCAATGGTGTGGTCATCGATCACTTCCGATTCCTCATAGGGTCCGATGAAGCTGAAACCCATTTGCGACTTGGTGTCGGGATGCACGATGCGATCGAATGTGTATTTGACCGCCTCGGCATTCAGTGGCGTTCCATCATGGAAGGTCACGTCATCGCGCAACTCGAAGACGTATTCGGTCGCGTCATCGTTGACCGACCAACTGGTTGCCAAAGCCGGATGGAACGAGCCGAGCGGATTCTGTTTGACCAGGGTGTCAAAGACGTGGCCGACGATGACTTCCACACTGGAGAAGGCGGTCGCCGTATTATCAAGGGTATCAACCCGGCGGCTGATGCCAAATGTCAGCACCACTTCGTCTTGCGCCACGACCGCTCCCGCCAGCGACGCCAGCAGCATGGCAGTGACCACAAATAAAGACACGAACCTTACAAGTAATCGCTTGCTCATGAAAAACTCCTCTTCAACTACTAAATTGGAATGTCAACGGGCAAGAGCGTGAGCGCAGTGAAATTTTGACAATGCTCTTATGGAATCGTTAGAATCCAAAGTAGATTGGGCGCTTATCAGCAATATGTTGACAGACCGAGATTAACTTGTCGCGCCCCGAATGTCAAATAAGTCGGGTTGGAGAGGCGAATGGCGGGTATTTTTGAGAGGATGCGTTGGCGCGGATTCCCCATCGGCGTCACCTCTGCTTTTGGAACTAGCGAGCTGCTGCTGGGCGAATTCGGCGGCGGAGAACCCGGCCTGCTCATCACCGCCGGGCTGCACGGCGACGAGGGTCCCTGGGGCGGCTGGGCAATCCGCAAGATGCTGGAGCGCATCGAGACTGCCGATGTGCGCGGATTCATCCGCGTTGTGCCGATGACGAATCCGCTAGCCATGCAAGTGGACAAACGCAACGCGCCCGTTGACCAACTCGATATGAATCGGGTTTTCCCGGGCAATCCCGCGGGATCATACTCCGAACGCGTTGCGCATGTCCTGGCGACGGAAGCCTTGAAAGGCATCGATTACGTGATCGACTTGCATGGCGGCGGGAGCTGGTGCGTGAACGATTTCGTTTTCGAAATGGAAGGCGGCAGAGAACTGTCTATTTCCTTTCCCGTGTCCTTCGTCGTTAAGCGGGAAGCCGATTCGGACAGCCTGTCAGGTTATGCCAAGTCCCTGGGCATGACCGTGGCGGCCGTGGAATTGGGCGGCCGCAGCCAGTTTGAAGCAGCCGGCGCCGACAAGATCGCGGATGGATTGCTGCGCGCCCTGTGCAAGGTTGGCGTTATCGACGAGCGTAAGGCGCCGCCGCCGATTGATCCTCCGCTGCCGGTGAGCGGCACTTCGGTCTTGCGCCCCGATAGCGGCGGGATATTCGTGCCGGTCCTGGATGCGAGCCATATCGGAACGCTCGTGCCAAAGGATACACTGCTGGGGCGGTTGCTGCACCCCGCCACCTTCGCGCTGCTTGAGGAATTTCGCGCGCCTTTTGATCAGACAGCGCTGCTGCTCTTGCGGCCCTTCGTCGCCCAGCTGGAAGCCGGGGCGATGACCTATGTGGTTTCTCAACCCGTGAACGATTAGGTAGCGAAAGTTGCAAGATTTCGAATAAATCTGCCAGGCGCTCGAATGAGCATGCTGGCGAAATGGAGAAGAACTTATGCCTGATAAACTGCGGGTAGGAGTAATTGGCGCCGGGCGTTGGTCGAACAGCGCGCACCTGCCGGGATTCCAGCGATCGCCGCTCTGTGACTTGGTAGCGGTCTGCGATTTGAACGAAGACCTGGCCAAGAGCGCGGCCGCCCGCTTTGATATCGATAGCGTCTACACGGACTATCAGGCGATGCTAAGCCGCGACGATATTGACGTTATCGATGTTTGCACGCGCGGCGACCTCAGTGACAAGAATAATCACGAACCGCTGGCGTTTGCCGCGCTGGAGGCGGGCAAGCATTGCCTGTGCGAAAAACCGGTGGCGCACGATTATCGCAACACCTGGCGCGCCCACGAGCTGGCTGTATCAAAAGGGCTGAAAACCAAAGTGGGGATGACCTTCCGCTATGCGCCTTCTATTCAATACATGCGCGATCTCATCGCCAACGGGTTCGTCGGCGAGCCCTGGATCTTCAACGGCTACGAGCAAAACTCCCAATTCATCAGCCCGACCGAACCGGTCACCAAAGAAGATATGATCGTGGAGACGGGCTCGAAAGACATCAAGGTGTCATCCGTAGAGGGTTACGGCGCTCCCATTATCGACATTAGTCTCTGGTTCATGGATAGCCCGCTGAAGAGCCTGGTAGGGCTACTCTACAACTTCGTGCCCTATCGCACCATGCCGAACGGAGATTTCATTCGCACTAATATCGATGACGGTGATGTCTATATCGGCGAATACAGCAATGGCGGCTTCTGCACGATTCAAACCAGCTACGTCACCGTGAACAGCTATCCCGGTGTCGAAGCGCGCGTCTACGGCTCGGAAGGGGCGCTGCTCTGCCGCCTGGGCGCCGAATTGGAGAATCAGGAAGCGCTGCGTAAATCCACGAGCCCTGACGCTGATGAGGTGGAATATGTTGCGGTGGACATACCCCCCAGTTACTTCCCGCCTGCTTATACGCCGGGCGAACCCTGGCCGGCGATGTTTTATGCTAATCTCGTGCACAACTTCATGCAAGAAATCGTCAACGATAGCGGCGAGAATCAGGGAAACTTTGCGCAAAACGCGCGCGTCCAGGAGATCATCAACGCGGTGGAGATTTCGCATCGGGAACGGCGCTGGGTAGATTTGCCATTGGGGCAGGCTTAGAAAACAAGCGGGCGACCAGATTGGTCGCCCCTACAATTTGCAGTTCGGTTGTGGATTCCCGCTATTCCATTGCGTCTACGCTTATCGTGACGCGGACCAGCGCCGCGACAGGCGAATAGGTGTAACCGTCGCCGCTGTCGGCGACTAGCTGAACCAAGCCCATTTCATCGGCGCCGGTATTGGCTCCGGCTTGACGCGGCGCTTGGTCGGCGCCGACGCCCGGTTCCTGATTGACCTCGGTGCCAGCGTCCCAGAGATCAATATAACGGGTGATGCGACCTTCGATGGGATGACCCATGTCATCGAAGAGCGCGATGCCGTCTTCGTCCGGTCCGAAGAAGAGATCGTTGGACTGCACGAACATGGTCGCGAAGGACAGACGGTCGCCCGCCGAGGCCTCGAAGCTGAAGCTATAGCTGCCGCCGGGGAAAGCCGGTCCGGGACCGTCCGCGCCATCGGGCACCACTTGTACGCCGTGACGGGTATCGCCGAGCGAATCGGCCAAGGCGGCGGGATCGCCATCTTCCGCCAGAGCCTCCAAGCCCTGGCCGCGATCCGCTTCTCCTGTCGTGAAGAAGATGCCGACGCCCATCATGTCCTCGTGAAGCGCCCAGACGACCGGCGCCAGCGGCGTAGCGAAATCGCCGCCGCCCATGACCTCCGCCAAAGTGGCCGGATTGCCGTCTTCCGCCAAGGATTCCAGACCGTAGCCAAAGTCGGGATGACCCGATGTGAAGAGCGCGCCGCTCATCATCATGTCCTCATCCATCATCATGTCGCGCGATTCCACCAGCCAGAGGACCGGCGTGATCGGCGACGGGAACATGGAATCGCCCGAGACATTCTCGACGCGCACGGTGAATTGGCCCATGTCGCCCGCGTGCAGCGAAACGGCGATGATGTCGGACGCGGCCGGGTAGGCCAGACCGTCATCCAGGTCGCTGACCAATTGCACGACGCCCATCTCATCGGCGCCGGTATTCGGTCCCGCTTGACGCGGGGCTTGTTCGTCCCCTTCGCCGATGGGCTGATTGACCTCGGTGCCGGCATCCCAGAGATCGACCTGGTCGCTGACATCACCGCTGATGGCCTTGCCGGCTTCGTCAAAGAGGGCGATACCGGCTTCGTCCGGCGCGAAGAAGAGATCGTTCGATTGTGCCAGCATGGTGGCGAAGGTCAAGGTATCGCCGGCCTCGGCCTGGATGACAAATTCGTAGGCGCCGCCGGGCGGGGCCGGTCCCGCGCTATCGCCGCCGACGGGAACCGCCGCGACGCCGGTGTTTTCGAACAAGCCGATGCCGGAGATGTTTTCGATGGTGACGGTGAAGGTCGCGCCTTCGTGATGGTCCGCCAGGACGCCGCCGCTGATGACCAGCAGCAGCGCGAGGGCGAGTGTCGCTTTCAGTCGCATTTCTGCACTCCTTAGTGAATAGATTGGACAGCGAATGCTGCAGTTTCACCGTAGAGGTCGGGCATTGCAGGGGGCTTAGAGGAACATTATAGGTGGATTACAGGGCTGTTCTCGCGAGATTTGCTTTGCGCCTGCAATAAGAACCGGATCAAGTGAGATCGGTGG